>CAIYWO010000499.1 GCA_903929925.1 uncultured beta proteobacterium
GCCCGAGCATCCGCTGGTTGCGTTGTCCGGTAAAAAGAATTTTGTATTGACGCTTGAACATTTGGCGAGCTATCCGGTTATTACTTACGACCGTGCATTTTCAGGACGCGGGTCCGTCGATCGGGCCTTTGAGGCGCAGGGGTTGCGTCCGGACATTGTTCTAGAGGCCATCGACGCGGACGTCATCAAGACCTATGTCGATGTGGGGCTGGGAATCGGGATCATTGCGGGGATGGCCTACGAACCGCACCGTGACACCAATCTTGTTTGCATTCCTGCCGGGCATCTTTTCGGTGAACAGACAACGCGTGTTGCGCTTAAGTCTGGCGTGTTTTTGCGGGATTACGTCTACACCTTTATTTCGATGCTAACCCCCGAGCTCGATGCCGATCGAATTCGGGAGTTGGTAGAGACTAAACGAGAATAGGTATCATTACGCTTGCTATTTAAATGAGAATCATTATCATTTGGTCTGTGCCTTTTCAAATCAGGAGCAGACATGATTCCAACTATCAGCGCAGTAATCGTCGGGGCCGATCGGCTTGGCAATATTCCCAATCTTTTACGCGACCACAACATCTCCATCACCCACCACATCAGCGGGCGAGATCCGTCTCATCAAAAGAAGACGTTACAGCTGCCTACAGGGACTCAAATGGTGATCTTGCTGACAGACTTCTTGGGGCATAACGTCATGAAAACATTCAGGAATGCCGCGCAGCGTTCGGGGATAAAAGTGGTGGCGTGCAGGCGCTCTGTCTGCGCGATGCAGCAAGCTCTCGAGCAATGTGGGTTGTGCGGTTTAGCGCGTTGCGACTTCAGTGGCAGGGCTTAGGCGACGAGCACCTGTGTAACGCATGGTCCAGTAGCGCAGATTCATGTCTTCGATACGGACCACGCCGCCGCGGGTGGGTGAGTGGACGAACTTATCCTGCCCAAGATAAATACCGACGTGCGAATACCGCGTACCGAGGGTATTAAAAAATACTAAGTCACCGACGGCTAAGTCATCACGTTTAACACTGTCGCCGTATCTGGCAATGTCATCGGCGCGCGGCGGTAACTTTAGACCGAGCGATTGTTGAGCCGAATACAGTACCAAGCCGCTGCAATCAAAACCAGTTTCGGGTGATTTCCCGCCCCAGCTATAGCGAATACCTAGATGTGTCAGGGCTTGCGCAGCCAGCGGATGATTGATATCCCCAACAATCAGCCCAGAACCGTTTCTGTAGCGGTTGAGAAAGGCGCCGATTGGGTCTGTTGCGTTGCGCCAATCATGCGCGTAGCCCCCGATACCTGAGCCAGCCTGTTTCGTGGAGTCGGCGCAACCCGTCAGCGCAATCGCCAGCGCGCACGCTGCCAGCCATCCTACCCGGGGGCTGGACGAGTGCAAACGCGAGATGGCGGACTCAAAAATTGACATGGCACTCAATAAAAAAAGCGATTTGGCAAGCCTCGTGCAAGCTTGACTTGCCATAATCATAGTACAAAAAGTGTGTGCACTCGCACAAAATGGCTGCGGAGACCCTATGAACCCGATTCAAACTACTCACAGAGCTTCGATCCAGGATCGAGATAATTTCTGGGCGGCTGAGGCTCAAGATATCCATTGGGCGAAGCCATTTTCGCAGGTTTTAGACTTTTCTAACCCGCCTTTTGCCAAGTGGTTTGTGGGTGGGCGTACTAATTTATGCTTTAACGCAGTAGACCGCTGGTTAGACAAGCGGGGTGATGAACCCGCCTTGGTCTGGGTCTCGACAGAGGTGGATCAGGAAGTCACTTACACGACGAGGGCGCTGCACCAGGAAGTTAACGCCGTCGCGGCAATGTTGGTCGAGCAAGGTGTCAAACAGGGCGACCGGGTTCTGATTTATATGCCCATGGTGCCCGAGGCTGTCTTTGCTATGTTGGCCTGCGCGCGTCTGGGTGCGATTCACTCAGTGGTGTTCGGAGGTTTCGCCTCAGTCAACCTCGCCCAGCGTATTGATGATGCCTCACCTAAAGTTATTATTTGTGCGGACGCCGGTTCGCGTGCGGGCAAGGTTACTCCCTATAAGCCTTTGTTAGACAAGGCAATTTCGCTTTCGACCCGCCCGCCCGAGCATGTCATCGTGGTGGATCGTGGCCTCTTTGCGTTTGAGCCAGTGGCGGGCCGTGACTTGGACTATGCCGCCTTGCGTGCGAAACACGAGAGCGCAAATGTGCCGGTCGCCTGGCTAGAGTCTTCGGCACCTAGCTATGTGCTCTACACCTCGGGCACGACCGGTAAACCAAAAGGTGTTCAGCGCGATACAGGTGGCTACGCTGTGGCGCTCGCCTCATCCATGAAACGCATCTTCAATGGTCAACCAGGGGACACCTACCTTTGCACCAGTGATATCGGCTGGGTGGTGGGGCACTCTTATATTGTTTATGGTCCGTTGATTGCCGGACAAACCACCATTCTTTACGAGGGCACACCGGTGCGCCCAGATGGCGGGATTCTGTGGAGCTTGGTCGAGCGGTTCAAAGTCAATACGATGTTCTCGGCACCAACGGCTATACGTGTGTTGAAGAAACAAGATCCGACACTGCTAAAGAAGTACGACCTGTCGACCCTGCGTGCGCTCTATATGGCCGGGGAGCCCCTTGACGAGCCAACCGCACAATGGATTGCGGAGGGGTTAGGCAAGCCGATTATCGACAATTACTGGCAAACTGAAACGGGCTGGCCGATCTTGGCTGCCCAGCCAGGCATTGCGCCTGTCCCAACGAAGTTCGGCAGCCCATCCTTCCCCGTCTATGGCTTTGATGTGCGTGTCTTGGACGAACAGACAGGTCAGGACTTAGGGCCGGACCAGAAGGGTGTTGTGGCGATCGTGCCACCCTTGCCACCCGGGGCGATGAGTACGATTTGGGGTGACGATAAGCGGTTTGTCGAGACCTACTTCACCTCGATCCCCGGTCGACAGGTTTACTCCACCTTCGATTGGGGGCGGGTCGACGAGGAGGGCTATTGGTTCATCCTCGGCCGCACGGACGACGTGATTAACGTTGCCGGACATCGCCTTGGCACCCGCGAGATTGAAGAGTCCATCAATAGCCATCCAGCTGTGGCTGAATGCGCGGTGGTCGGGATTGCTGATCAGCTCAAGGGGCAGGTTGCGGTGGGGTTCGCAGTGCTTAAAGACCCCACCCAGTTGGTGGATGCCGCTGCCAGCATGAAGTTGGAAGGTGCAATCATGAAGGTGGTCGATGAACAACTTGGTCCTGTCGCAAGACCGGCGCGAGTACGCTTTGTCACGGCCTTGCCCAAGACGCGCTCTGGTAAAGTGCTGCGCCGGGCGATTGTTGCAGTTTGCGAGGGACGCGACCCTGGCGACCTCACCACAATTGAAGACCCGAGTGCTCTCGAACAAATAAAGGATTCGCTATGAAAACTAAACCTATGTTGACCGATGCCGACGTTTCCCTGATTCTGGCTGCTGCTAAAGCGCATGCACAAACGAATAAGTGGGCCGTGACGATTGCGGTTGTTGACGATGGTGGACATCTGCTAGGCCTACAACGTCTGGATGGCGCCAATACGATCTCGGCTCACATTGCACCTGCCAAAGCGCATACTGCTGCGATGGGTGCGCGTCCCTCAAAGGTCTATGAAGATGTCATCAACAATGGCCGCATGTCCTTTCTGTCTGCCCCTCTTATTCAGGGCATGTTGGAAGGCGGCGTGCCAATTATTGTGGAAGGTCATACGGTTGGCGCGGTCGGTGTATCAGGAGTGCAGTCCTCCGAAGATGCGCAAATCGCGACAGCTGGTATTGCAGCACTTAAGTTGTAAAACTTTTTATCTAACGGGCATCCGTCCCGGTTACCGAGGAGACAACATTCCATGGCTAATTCAATTGAATCCGTAATGGTTGAAACGCGCGTATTTCCACCGCCTCAAGACTTTGTCAAACAGGCCAATGTGTCAGGCCCGACGGCCTACCAGGCATTGCTAGAGGAAGCGGACCGGGATCCAAATGCGTTCTGGGGGCGGATGGCCCGCGAGCAGTTACAGTGGACGAAACCCTTTACCAAAGTGCTGGATGAGTCGCGTGCACCCTTCTTCGAGTGGTTTGGCGATGGTGAGCTCAACGTCTCGGCAAATTGTTTAGACGCCAATCTCAAGAACGGCAATGCAAACAAAGTTGCGATTATTTTCGAATCGGACAGCGGGGAGGTTGTTAAGGTAACTTACCAACAACTCTATGAGCGGGTTTGTAAGTTTGCTAACGGCTTGAAGTCACTTGGCTACAAAGCGGGTGATCGTTCAATCATTTACCTGCCCATGTCGATCGAAGCCATTGTCGCAATGCAGGCTTGCGCGCGCTTGGGCATTACGCACTCAGTCGTGTTTGGCGGTTTCTCGGCAAAAAGTTTGCACGAACGCATCGTGGACGTCGGTGCGAGCTTGGTGATTACTGCGGATGAGCAAATGCGCGGCGGCAAGGCGATTGCGCTGAAGCCTGCTGTGGATGAAGCCTTCGGTATGGGTGGCTGCGACGCTGTGCGCCATTGCATCGTCTACAAGCGGACGGGCGGCAAGGTCAATTGGGATACCAAGCGCGATGTGTGGATGCATGAGTTGGTTGAAAAACAGGCTGCAGAATGTGCGCCTGTTCCCGTCAACGCAGAGCATCCGTTGTTTATTTTGTATACCTCCGGTTCGACCGGTAAGCCCAAAGGGGTTCAGCATTCTTCAGGCGGCTACTTATTGTGGGCCAAGCTCACGATGCAGTGGGTTTTTGATGCGAAAGCGAGTGATGTGTTCTGGTGTACGGCCGACGTGGGCTGGGTTACAGGACACACTTACATCACATACGGCCCCTTAGCTGCAGGGTTGACGCAGGTTGTGTTTGAGGGCGTGCCAACTTACCCCAATGCGGGCCGCTTCTGGAAAATGATTCAGGACCACAAGGTGTCGATTTTCTATACCGCGCCTACAGCGATTCGCTCTTTGATTAAGGCCTCTGACGCCAACGAGGCGCATCATCCCAAGTCCTACGATCTGTCGAGCTTGCGTTTGCTAGGTTCGGTGGGTGAGCCGATCAACCCCGAGGCCTGGATGTGGTACCACAACAATGTGGGCGGCGGCCGTTGCCCCATCGTGGATACCTGGTGGCAAACTGAAACGGGTGGCCACATGATCACCCCTATGCCAGGCGCTACGCCGCTTAAACCGGGCTCGTGCACGACTCGACTGCCTGGAATTACCGCCGCGATCGTGGACGAAACAGGCGGTGACGTTGAGGCGGGACACGGTGGCTTCTTGGTCATTAAGCGTCCCTGGCCTTCAATGATCCGCAACATCTGGGGTGACCCAGACCGTTTTGAAAAGAGCTACTTCCCGTCTGAGTTGCGTGGCTACTATCTGGCAGGTGATGGTGCGCAGTGCGACAAAGATGGTTGCTTCTGGATTATGGGTCGCATCGACGACGTTTTAAACGTTTCTGGTCATCGTCTTGGAACGATGGAAGTTGAGTCCGCCTTGGTTGCGCACGAGATGGTTGCAGAAGCGGCTGTTGTTGGGCGCCCGGATCCAACCACGGGCGAAGCTGTGGTTGCCTTCGTGGTGCTCAAGGGCAGTCGCCCCGAGGGTGACGAAGCGGTCGCACTAGGCAAGCAATTGCGTGATTGGGTGGCCAAGGAAATTGGTCCGATCGCTAAGCCAAAAGAGATTCGTTTCGGCGAGAACTTGCCTAAGACGCGCTCCGGCAAAATCATGCGTCGCTTGCTGCGTGTGGTTGCCAAGGGTGAGGCCGTGACACAGGACGTCTCGACCTTAGAAAATCCGGCGATTCTTGACCAGTTGTCCAAGCCGGTCTAAGCGGTTGCGGATGAGCGGTTGCGGTGAAAAAAAAGGGCCCTTAGGGCCCTTTTTAATAGCCCTAAAGTGCATCCGCTTTTTTTAACCTCAGCGAGAAGCCCGAGGTAGACTCTAGGCGTTCCTGCGGCATCGTGATCGCGGGTTTGGAGATTGCGATGTTGATGGCCTCATTAGTGGTGTTGCACCTGTTGGCAGCCCTAGTCTGGGTGGGTGGGATGTTTTTCGCGCACAACGCGTTGCGCCCGATGGCAGCAAGTGTGTTGCAGCCTCCGGAGCGCCTGGCGCTGATCAGTGGTGTCTTTGGCCGGTTTTTTATCTGGGTGAAGGGAGCGATCCTGGTACTGTTTGTCTCTGGTTTTGGCTTGATTCACTTTTTAGGTAGTTTCGGCAAACTGGGCTGGTATGTCCACACCATGCTGCTCATTGCTGTGATCATGACGGTAATCTTTGCCTTCATCTATGGCGGCCCCTTTCGTGTGCTTAAATCTGCAGTAGCTGCAAAAGACTGGCCTGCTGGCGGTCTTGCGCTGGCCAAGATTCGGCCTCTTATTTTTACGAACTTGATTCTCGGTTTGATCACGGTAGCGATCGGTGCAGGAGGGCGCTACCTGTAGTCATCATCCTCGAGGTCTTTGCTCACGAGGAAGTGTGATGACAGACACAGTACGCTACGACTTCAACGACAAACATGCCGTGGTGACCGGTGGCGCGGCGGGCATTGGCCAGGCATGCGTCCAACGGTTTGTGAATGCGGGTGCGCGCGTATCGATTTGGGACCGCGACCCGCAAGCGCTGCAGGTGGCGCAGGCTTTGCATGGCGCCAAGGTGCATACGGTTCAGGTTGATGTTTCTGACGAGGCCTCTGTTGCGCAGGCGCTCGCTTCCTCCATAAACTATTGCGGCCATATCGATATGTTGGTCAATAGCGCCGGCATCACCGGCCCCAATGTGACAGTGGTTGACTATCCGCTTAGCGAGTGGGATCGTGTGTTTGCAATCAATGTGCGCGGAACCTTGCTTGCGTGTCAGGCTGTGGTGCCGGTCATGAAGCTGGCGGGCCAGGGGCATGGGGCAGGACGTATCGTTAATATCGCCTCGGTCGCTGGCAAAGAAGGCAACCCTAACGCGTCGGCGTATAGCGCCTCAAAAGCTGCAGTGATTGGCTTGACCAAGTCTCTGGGCAAAGAGCTTGCCCTGACAGGCATTACAGTGAACTGCATCACGCCTGCGGCAGTGCGTACGGGCATGTTTGATCAGATGACGCAACAGCATATTGATTTCATGCTGTCAAAGATTCCTATGAACCGTTTTGGCAGCGTCGATGAGATTGCGAATTTGGTGATGTGGCTATCGTCAGATGCGTGCAGCTTCTCAACGGGCGCCGCGTTCGATATTTCTGGCGGTCGCGCAACATATTGATTGCACGTCGTGATAGCTGTTAAATTCAGTGCTTCATCCAAGGAGAAGCAATGAAACTCGTACGCTATGGCGCCAAAGGTAAAGAAAAACCCGGCCTGATCGACAAAGAAGGCAAGTTGCGTGATCTGTCGGGCATCGTGCCTGATATCACCTCGGCACAGCTGTCTAGCGCAGCCTTGGCCAAGCTTGCCAAAATTAAGACGAGCACCTTGCCCTTGGTAAAAGGTAAGCCACGCTACGGGGTGCCGCTCGCCGATGTCGGTAAGTTTTTGGCGATTGGTCTGAACTATTCTGACCACGCGGCAGAAGCCGGCATGCCTTGTCCGAAAGAACCCATAATTTTCTTCAAGGCTGACACCAGCCTGAGCGGTCCGAATGACCCGGTGATGTTGCCAAAGGGCTCAAAGAAATCCGATTGGGAAGTTGAACTCGGCGTGGTGATTGGTAAGAAAGCACGATATGTCACGAAGAAAGATGCGCTCAAGCACGTTGCTGGCTATTGCCTGATCAATGATGTGTCAGAGCGTGAATACCAAATTGAGCGTGGCGGCACCTGGGACAAAGGTAAGGGTTGCGACACATTCGGCCCTGTCGGTCCTTGGCTTGTGACGGCAGATGAAATCAAAGACCCACAGAAACTCGGTATGTGGTTGGATGTAAACGGTAAGCGTTTCCAGACCGGCACCACCAAGACCATGATTTTTGATGTGCGGACGATTGTCAGCTACGTCAGTGAGTTCATGACACTGATGCCCGGCGACATCATCACCACCGGTACGCCACCAGGAGTGGGCATGGGTGTCAAACCCAAACCACGTTACCTCAAGGCCGGCGACGTCATGACCTTAGGGATCGATGGCCTGGGCGAACAACGTCAAGAGGTTGTTGCGTTTAAGAAGTGATCCCTGAGGGTTTGGGCGCAGAGTTTGACGGCGGTATTGGCCTCGTCAATGATGCGTCCCATTGGGATGAAGCCGTGAATTTGTCTAGCAAAACAAATGTATTGCGTGGGCACGCCCGCGGCAGATAGTTTGTCAGCGTAGTCCCTGCCCTCATCATGCAGCGGATCGTAACCCGCGGTGATCACCATGGCGGGCGGCAGGCCACTGTGGTCTTTGGCCAGCATCGGCGAACCACGCCAATCTTTACGCATCCATTGTTCAGGCATGTAATGCCCGAAAAAGTAAGCCATGGTTTCGCGCGTCAGCAAGTAGCCTTCGCCATTTGTGCGCATCGACTCGCGCTCTTGGCTAGCGTCGGTGACCGGATACAGCAAGAGTTGAAGCACTGGCTTAAACCCATTGTCTTGTTTGAGTGTTAAGGCCACCACCGCTGCTAAGTGCCCCCCCGCGCTATCTCCGCCAATGGCGATACGCTTTGGGTCAATCTTTAAGGTTGCAGCGTGGCTGTGTATCCAATTGGTCGCGGCAACACAATCATCAGATGCGGCGGGCATCAGATGCTCTGGCCCCATTCGATAGTCGATTGACAGCACGGAGCAGTGAGCCAAGTTCGCCAAGGATCGACACAGCGTGTCGTGGGTATCTAAATCACCAATCACGTGGCCACCACCGTGGTAATACACCAGTGCAGGCAAGATGGCGTCGGCTTTGCTGCCGATTGGACGAATCACGCGTACAGGGATCGGACCAAGTGGGCCTGGCACGTGAATGTCTTTACTTTCTGCGACTTCAGGCGCGTCGGGCTGGCTAAAGAAGCGACGCTCTCGGTAAAATTGCCGCGCTTCAACGGGCGGCGAGGCATGCATCGGAGGAATCCCTTTTTCTGCAACGAGATCAATCAGGGCTTTGGCTTGTGGATCGAGCATGGCAGGTTTCCTCTTGTGCAGTAACAGAGAGCTTTAACGCACTTCGATTTCGATGAAGGCGACTTCGTGTGCGCTAGCGTTGATGACGTTGTGATGCACACCCGCTCCACGCGTGTAGGACTGTCCGAGCTGGAGCGGAAATTCTTTGAGGCCCTCAGGGGTTTCCAAATGCAACAGGCCGTTTGCAATCGGCACGACCACGTAATCGTGGCCGTGGGTGTGCCAGCCAGTTTCGGCACCCGGCGCAAAGCGCCATTCGGTCACGATCACGCGCTCATTGTCGATTTGTTTGGTCGGAACTGCTTGTGGTCGTATGCTCATGGCGTTTGCTCGCAGTAGAAAGTGGCTACCAGATTACATACCGGTGTAGACCGGGCCTTCGCCACCCTGGGGGGCGACCCACACGATATTTTGTGTGGGGTCCTTAATATCGCACGTTTTGCAATGCACGCAGTTCTGCGCGTTGATCTGGAGCTTGTCGGCACCCTGATCATCTTTGATGTATTCGTACACGCCTGCTGGGCAGTAGCGGGACTCTGGGCCACCGTATTTTGCAAGGTTTACCGAGACCGGCACCGAGGCATCTTTTAGGGTCAGATGAATCGGCTGATTTTCTTCGTGGTTGGTATTGGAAATAAATACCGAGCTCAACCGGTCGAAGGTCAATACGCCATCGGGTTTTGGGTACTCAATGCGTGGACACTGATCTGCCGGTTGCAAGCATTCGTGATCGCGTTTGGTGCGATGGATGGTCCAGGGCATATTGCCCTTCAGTAGCCATTGCTCGATTCCCGTCATGACGGTACCGACGGCGCGACCCTTCTTAAACCATTGTTTGAAGTTGCGCGCTTTATTTAATTCAGTGTGTAGCCAAGACGACTCAAAGGCGGCTGGGTAGGCAGGTAGCTCGTCGTGGCTACGTTCTGCGACCAGTGCATCGAAAGCAGCTTGCGCAACCATCATGCCTGACTTGATTGCAGCGTGGCTGCCTTTGATGCGAGAGGCATTCAGGAAGCCGGCTTCGCAGCCCACTAAC
>CAIYWO010000500.1 GCA_903929925.1 uncultured beta proteobacterium
CAGCCCTGCGTTGTGGGCCATGCGTTGTGCGAAATCTCGGGTCGCGGCATCGCAATGCGCAGTGTCTGGCGTGAGGTCAGGGGCTATAAGCTCAGGAGCGGTTTGTCCAGCAACTAAGTGCGGCCGCTTAGTGCGCAGTGCCAGCGCGCTTTCCAGAATATGTCCAACTTTTAAGACACGTGCATCTTGCAGCGGAGCACCTACTAATTGCATACCCATAGGCATGCCATTTGCACTAAAGCCGCAGGTCATGGCGAGGGCCGGCCCCGCTGTAATGTTGGCGAGCACCTGTGCATTGGCGCCTTTCCAAAAACTAATGGGACGGTGCGCAGTGATTGGCTTGGCAGCGCCAAAACTTGGCATTAGCAAAATATCGAATTTTTCATAAATGGGACCCATCTCGTGCAGCATGCGGCGATGTTCGCGTGTCGCCGCGACAAAATCTGCGGACTGGAACATCACGGCAGGCAGGATGCGGGTTAGAAAATCTCGTCCGTAGTCGGCGGGCTGCTCAATGAGGCCTTGTTGTTGTGCCGTAAAGATTTCGGTCTCAGCCAGTACAACTTTTACGTCCATGTAATCTTGCATCGGGCGCAGGGTACAGTCTGATACGGTTGCACCGAGTTCTTTCATTACTTGGGCAGCATGATTAAGCGCCTGTTGGTGCTCGGAGGCGATAGGCAGATCGCTCTCCCACACGTAGCGCAAGACACCGACGCGCAGCCCCTTCAGGTCGCCATCAAGCCCATTGCTGTAATCCGGAATGTCTTGTACGAAACTGTTGCCATCTGCTGGGTCATGTCCAGCGAGCGCTTGCAGCATGATTGCACAGTCTTTGACTGTCCAGGCCATCGGCCCGCAGTGGTCGAGCGTAAACGAGTTTGGCATTACGCCGCTTCGGCTGACGAGCCCCGAGCTTGGCATAAAACCCGCGATGCCACACAGCGAGGCGGGTCCGCGGATCGAACCACCGGTATCTGTACCCAGCGCCGCAGGCAAAAGCCCCGCGGCAACTGAGGCTCCCGAGCCGCTTGATGACCCGCCACTAAAACACTCGAGGTTCCAGGGATTCCGGACGATTGGCCAGGGCACGTCAAACGAAGGACCGCCGTGTGCGAACTCGTGTGTGTTGAGCTTGCCGAGCAGTATTGCCCCCGCATTAAGCATGTTGGTGATCGTCGTTGCATTACGCTTTGGCACATGGTGCTGCGCAATCCGCGAACCACCCGTCGTTAAAATTCCAGCAGTCTCGTAGATATCTTTGGCGCCAAACGGAATCCCATGGAGCGGGCCGCGGTAGTGCCCCGCTGCAATCTCGGTCTCAGCCTTTTTGGCTTGAGTCCGCGCAAGTTCAAAGGTCGGCGTAATGAACGAGTTAATCTGTGGATCGATTTCCTCCACACGCCGTGCGAGATGGTCGACATACTCGACCGGTGATAAGGTGCGTGCCTTGATCTGTTGCGACGCTTCGGCAATGGTTAAAAAATGCAGTTCTGTTGTCATGGGCAGTCTCGTGAAGAGTTAAAGCAATGGATCCAAGCCCTGAGAGCGCAGTGCGGCAGCGACCTCTGCTGAATGCATAAAAGTGGCAAGCGATTGAATGACTTTTGCTTGTTTTGTTTCAGCAAAGCTTCCCAGAGAGAAGATCGTCGATTGCTGAACGGCAGGTGGCAGCTTGGCGAAAATATCGATACCCTGTACCTGCATGAGTTCGCTCATTTGCTGCACGGCGAGTTCGATTTCACCGCGCGCAACCGGCTCACCGGTTAGACCTTCAGGCAAGACAAGCGCCTTGGCTCGGATCTCGTCCTCAATACCAAGTCTCTTTAACAAACTCGCAAAGTACATACCGCTTGCGCCTTGCTTGGAGAAACACACGGACCGACAGGACAAGAGTGTCGCTTTGAACGCGTCTGCCGTTGAGATATCTGGTGCCGTTGCGCCTTGCTTGACTGCCATCGCAACGTCCGAACTAACAAAATTCAGGCGACTGCCTGGCTGCAAGATGCCTTCGTTGATCAGTTCATCGATCGAGCTCGATACGGCCATAATGGCATCGGCACGCGCGCCGGCCCGAATGCGTTCGGATAACTGAGCGGTCGCACCATATTCAATCGTCACGTGTGCGTCGGACCGTTTTTCGAACTCTGGAATGATCGCCTTAAGAACGTTGCGCATCGCGATGGTAGAGAACAACTTTAGGGATTGATTTGGAGTCGTCATAAGGCCTCAAAGGGTACACAAGCAAAGATGATTTGATTCTATTCGATTGACCCGCAGCTATCTGCTCGTTAGCATTGAAGTCACGACATCCCTGGTTTGTGTGCAGTGCGCAAAAGTAGATGAGGCAAGCATTGCTTAGGCGCTGGAAGCAAACGAGGGGGTAGAAAAACAAACACGTATCAATTGGGGTGGCAATGAAACAAAGCATTGAAGAGGTAGGGGCGCAGCCTTTGCCTTATGAGGTCTTCGCGGTGAAGTACGCGACACGTGAGGCCTTGCGAAGAAATCATTTCATCGGAGGGGACTCGCATGACGGTCCGATGGCGATGGATTACTACGTCTGGGTAGTGCGTAATGCTGAGCGCACTGTTGTTGTGGATACTGGCTTTAGTGCTGAGATGGCCACCAAGCGTGGCCGTACCCTGTTGCGGACGCCCGCTGAAGGGCTCAAGCTGTTAGGGATTGATGCGGCGTCAGTTAAGGATGTCATCATCACGCACCTTCACTACGATCATGTGGGAACGTTTGAGAGCTTCCCTCAGGCGCAATTCCATCTGCAAGATGATGAGATGTCCTATGCCACAGGGCGTCATATGTGCCAAAAGCAATTTAGTCACAGCTATGAAGTGGACGAGATCGTGGGTATGGTCCGCTTAGTCTATAAAAACCGCGTGAGTTTTTATTCTGGCAAAGGCGATTTGGCCCCTGGTCTTACGGTTCATCGTATTGGCGGCCACACGCATGGCATGCAGTGTGTGCGCGTTTGGACCAAACGTGGATGGATGGTCCTAGCCTCAGACACCAGCCATTATTACGAGCATTTCGAAAAACGTCGCGCATACACGACGATGTTTAATGTAGGCGAGGCTTTGCAGGGGTATGCCAAGCTTGAAGCGTTGGCAGATTCCACCCGTCACATCATCCCTGGCCACGACCCACTGGTGATGCAACGTTATCCGGCTGCGTCGCAAGAAATGGCTGGCATCGTTGCCCGGTTAGACGTGGAGCCCAACTATGGATAGCCATCCCGCTTCGCTGTTGCCGGGTGCGACCCGCGACTTAGCGGCTTTCTCAGCGCAACTCAAGTTTGAGGATATCCCATCAGAAGTCATC
>CAIYWO010000501.1 GCA_903929925.1 uncultured beta proteobacterium
ACGAAATCAAAGAACAACACTACATGTAGTAGTAAACCCATTCTCGAACGAGGCGTGTGCCACGTTCACCTAGCAGGAGCTTTCTATGCAAACAACGACAGGCGCAGTGTTAAGACAAGAGTCTGCACCGCAATTCGCAGCCGCCGCAGCACCCATCACCGAAGCCACCTGGACTCAATATCACATCATCCGACGCAACGGCGCGGTAGTGAATTTCGAGCCCAGCAAAATCGGTATTGCGATGACAAAGGCTTTCTTAGCCGTCAATGGTGGACAAGGCGCTGCGTCAGCGCGCGTGCGCGAACTGGTTGACTCGCTGACACGCCAAGTTGTTCAGGCGCTGGTACGTGGTCGCCCAAATGGCGGCACCTTCCATATAGAAGACATCCAGGATGCCGTTGAACTAGCACTGATGCGCTCAGGCGAACACGATGTCGCACGCTCATATGTGCTGTATCGCGAACGACGTGCCCAAGAGCGTGCGAAATCAAACGTTGAGCAAGCGCCTGCTGAAGCTAGCACGCTGCACGTCACCGAGAATGGCGTACGCAAACCGCTAGACATGGCGAAGTTGCAAGCAACGATTGAATCTGCCGGTCAGGGCCTCGGCGAGTTTGTCGATACGGCAGCGATCCAGAAAGAAACGCTCAAGAACCTGTACGACGGCGTGCCAATCGACGAGGTTTACAAGTCCGCCATTCTGGCCGCACGTGCCATGGTCGAAAACGACCCCGCTTACAGCAAAGTGACCGCACGTCTGTTGTTGCACACGATCCGCAAGGAAGTTCTGTCCGAAGAAGCCTCACAAGAGGATATGAACACCCGTTATGCAACGTATTTTCCAAAGTTCATCAAGCGTGGCGTCGAAGCTGGGCTCTTGAATTCCGAACTGTCACGCTACGACCTGCCTCGACTCGCTGCGGCGCTTGACGCAAGCCGCGACCTGCAGTTTGACTACCTTGGCTTGCAAACGCTGTATGACCGCTACTTCTTGCACATCCGTGGCGAGCGCATTGAACTACCCCAGGTATTCTTCATGCGCGTCGCGATGGGCTTGGCAATCGGTGAAATTGACCGCGAAACCCGCGCGATCGAGTTCTATCAAATTCTGTCGTCCTTCGACTTTATGAGCTCGACCCCGACGTTGTTCAACGCAGGCACGCTGCACTCGCAGCTGTCGTCTTGCTACCTGACGACAGTGTCGGACGATCTGGATGGCATCTACGAAGCGATCAAAGAAAACGCTTTGCTCGCAAAATATGCTGGCGGCCTGGGTAACGACTGGACACCCGTTCGCGCGATGCGCAGCCATATCAAAGGCACCAACGGCGAAAGCCAAGGCGTTGTGCCTTTCCTCAAAGTCGTTAACGACACAGCCGTGGCCGTGAACCAGGGTGGAAAACGCAAGGGCGCAGTCTGCTGCTACCTCGAAACCTGGCACCTTGATGTCGAGGAATTCCTAGAGCTGCGCAAAAACACGGGTGACGAGCGTCGCCGTACACACGACATGAACACGGCCAACTGGATCCCAGACCTGTTCATGAAGCGCGTTATCGAAGGTGGCGACTGGACACTGTTCTCGCCCTCTGATTGCCCAGACCTGCACGAAAAGGTCGGCGCCGAGTTCGAAAAAGCGTATGTCGGCTACGAAGAAAAAGCGGCGCGCGGTGATTTGACGCTGTTCAAAAAGATGCCGGCGATCAATATGTGGCGCAAGATGCTGTCGATGCTGTTTGAAACCGGCCATCCCTGGATCACCTTTAAAGATCCATGCAACATCCGCTCACCACAGCAACACGTTGGCGTCGTACACAGCTCAAACCTATGCACCGAGATCACACTCAACACCAACGACTCTGAAATCGCGGTCTGCAACCTGGGTTCCGTCAACTTGTTGGCACACCTCAAGCAGAACGCCGATGGCTCACAATCTCTAGACCAAGACAAACTGCAGCGCACGATCAAGATCGCGATGCGGATGCTGGACAACGTGATCGACATCAACTACTACGCTGTAGATAAAGCACGCAATTCAAACGTGCGCCATCGTCCGGTGGGTATGGGCATCATGGGCTTCCAGGATTGCTTGCATGTCATGCGTGTACCTTACGCATCACAGGCAGCGATCGAGTTTGCTGATCGTTCAATGGAAGCGGTTTGCTATTACGCCTACAGCGCATCGAGCGATCTCGCTGCAGAGCGTGGTCGTTACGCAAGCTTCGATGGCTCGTTGTGGTCGCGTGGCATCTTGCCGCATGACTCGATTGCATTGCTGCGTGAGAATCGTGGTGGCTATGTTGAAGTAGATGAATCGATCACGCTGGATTGGGATTCGTTGCGTGCACGCATCAAACAACAAGGCATGCGTAACTCAAATTGCATTGCAATTGCCCCAACTGCAACAATATCGAATATTATTGGTGTGTCTGCGTGCATCGAACCAAC
>CAIYWO010000502.1 GCA_903929925.1 uncultured beta proteobacterium
GTGGGTGACGCTTTTGGCCGCGCCGTATTGTCGCAATTCCATCCCAAGATGCTTTTCGCCCTGTTGTTGCCCTTCTTGATCATGATGGTGGGTGCATTAGTTGTGTTGTTTGTCGCCCTTGGTCCTTTGACCGACTGGCTTGACCAGCAACTAAGCGCGACCACGCCGATATTGGTCGCCGCGCAGTGGATGCAGTCAATGGGCTTGCTTTCTTTGGCGGCAATCAAAGCGTGGCTGCTTCCGTTAATGGTAGCCGCTGTGTTGTTGCCTTTGACAGGAATTCTGGGGCTGGCTGTTGCCGCGGTCTTTGTGATGCCCATTGTGGTGCGGCATGTGTCGCGACATCATTACAGCGATCTGCAGTTGTCAGGGCAACACGCATTTATCGTGAGTCTTTGGAACGCTCTGTGGGTGAGCGTGCTGTTTATGGTGGGGTGGGTGCTGACGCTTCCCTTTTGGCTATTACCACCTTTGGGCTTGTTAGTGTCCTTGTTGTGGTGGTCGTTTGCGTTCTCTCGCATGATGCGACTAGACGCGATCGTTGACCACGCGAGCGCCGAGGAACGCACTGAACTGATCGCTCGTCACAGCACTGGTTTTTGGGTGATTGGCTTAGTCTGCGCGTTGTTGAACCTTTTGCCTCCTGCGTGGGTGTTTTTGCCTGTTTTTTCAGGTTTGGTGTACACCCATTTTGGCCTGGCCGCCCTGCGGCGCTTGCGCGAGGAACGCCTTGCATTGTCCTAGTTCGCGCGGGCCCTCGTGACATGACAGGCCACATTTGTGCTGAAATATCGGTTGATCTTGTTTGAATCTTTTTTGGAATGCTTATGTCTGTCCCTACTCAGAAATCTCGCTTCGGCCTTATCGTTATTGGCGATGAAATCCTTTCGGGGCGCAGGCAAGACAAACATTTTCCTAAAGTGGTCGAACTTCTCGGGGCTCGCGGGTTGCAATTATCCTGGGTCGAAATTCTGTCGGATGATCGTGCTGCGTTGACCGCCGCTTACAAGCGCAGTTTCGCGTCCGGAGACATCGTTTTAAGTTGTGGCGGTATTGGTGCGACTCCAGATGACCATACACGACAGGCTGCCGCTGCTGCCTTAGGTGTGCCGCTTGAATTGAACGATTTCGCGCGAGAGCAGATCACGATTCGTTGCGCCGAGAACGCAGCGAAAGGCCAAGGGTCGGCCGACATGAATGCACCTGAAAACCAGCAGCGCCTGCAGATGGGGTTCTTCCCACGCGGGTGTGAGGCTGTTCCCAATCCTTTTAACCGCATTCCCGGATTTTTTATCCACGATCACACCTTTGTTCCCGGCTTCCCTGTGATGGCCTGGCCGATGCTCGAATGGATGCTAGATACCCGTTACGCTCATTTGCATAACAAAGAAGATCGCACTGAGCACTCATTCATTGTTTACGGTTTGCCCGAGTCACGTATTACGCCCGCACTCGAGGCGCTCGAGCAAAAATGGCCGAGCGTCAAGGCCTTCAGCCTGCCGTCTGTCGGAGAAGGCGGAGGCGTCCCACACATCGAGCTTGGTGTCAAAGGTGATGCGGCGACGGCCTCAGAAGCGCTGGAGTTTCTGCGCGCTGAGGCGTTACGCTTAGGTGGACGGGATAAGCCGCCCGTCGCAACCTAAAACCTGGCCCGTCAAGACAATCCGGTAATCTCGCCGGCATCGTTGATGTCGATGCCGTTTGCAGCGGGTATGACCGGCAAGCCCGGCATTGTCATGATGTCGCCGCACACCACGACAACAAACCCTGCGCCCGCAGCGAGTCGCACTTCGCGAATATTGAGCAGGTGGCCGCTCGGTGCCCCGCGCAATTTTGCATCGCTTGAAAACGAGTATTGCGTTTTTGCAATACAAACCGGAAGGTGTCCGTACCCCTCAGCTTCTAACTGTGCGAATTGCGCGCGGACTTTAGCATCGGCAGTAATACCTGCTGCGGAGTACGTTTTTGTCGCAATGCTTTGAACCTTGTCCCAAAGCGACTCCTGATCTTCGTATAAAAACTTGAAGTGGTTCGGCTGCTCGCACAGCTTAACAACTGCA
>CAIYWO010000503.1 GCA_903929925.1 uncultured beta proteobacterium
GCTGACCTCGGGTTGGCTGATTCCCTTTTGCGCGCTATTGCTGATGCTGGCTACACCGCGCCCACCCCTATTCAAGCCCAGGCCATTCCGCGCGTACTCGCGGGTGGAGACCTGTTGGCCGCAGCACAAACCGGAACCGGCAAAACAGCCGGCTTCACATTACCTATCTTGCACATGCTATTGGCCAAACCAATCGAATTGCGCAAGCCCGGTCGCCCCCGTGTGTTGATCCTCACGCCAACCCGTGAGCTGACTGCTCAGGTTGAAGAGTCGGTCAAGACATACGGCGTGCACACCAAGATCTCTTCGATGGTTATCTTTGGCGGCGTCAACATCAACCCACAGATCTCAGCACTGCGTAAGCCGATCGATATTCTGGTGGCAACACCTGGTCGCCTGCTTGATCACTGCCAACAGCGTACGGTCGATTTGTCCGGCGTTGAAATACTCGTGCTCGACGAAGCCGATCGCATGCTCGACATGGGCTTCATTCGTGATATTCGCAAAATTCTGGCAATGCTGCCGCGTCAGCGTCAGAACCTTTTATTCTCCGCCACATTTTCTGACGAGATTCGCGAACTTTCAAAAGGTGTGTTGAATAACGCAAGTGAAGTATCCGTCGCCGCGCGCAACACGACCGCAGAGCGTGTCGATCAAACCGTTCACATTGTTGATCAAGCGCATAAGCGCGATATTCTTAGCCACATTATTCGTGAAAGCGGTTGGCATCAAGTTCTCGTGTTCACCCGCACCAAACATGGTGCAAACCGACTTGCCGAGAAGCTTGTGAAAGACGGGCTCTCAGCCTCTGCGATCCACGGCAATAAAAGCCAGGCCGCACGCACACGCGCCCTAGACGATTTTAAAAAGGGCAAGGTTGCTGTGCTGGTTGCGACTGACATCGCCGCTCGCGGACTCGATATCGATCAGTTACCTCAAGTCGTTAACTTTGAACTACCCAATATTCCTGAAGACTACGTTCACCGCATCGGTCGTACAGGTCGTGCGGGCGCAGCCGGCTCGGCCGTGTCCCTCGTCGACTCAAGCGAGATCAAATACCTCAAGGCGATCGAGCGCTTGATTAAGAAGCAAATTCCTCAGTTGCCTGCACCAACCGGATGGACAGCCTCACCCGCCTCCTCGCACGGTGCCGACGACGATGCGCGCGCGGCAGGTCGCCGTGATGCCCCGCGTCGCCCCCCGCAGCGCTCAGCGCGCCCGAGTGGCCCGTCTGGATCAGGTTCAGGCCGACCCGGCCAGAGCGCCGGGCAACCCCGCCGGGAGGGATCTGGCACGGGTCGCGCTCCGCACTCAACTGCTCGCTCAGAGGCTGGGTCAGGACGCAGTGCAGGTGCACCGGTACGCACTGGATCTGGGGCTCCTGCCTCAGCCAATCGTCCACGCCGTCCGGCTCTTTTCAACAAGTAAATGCACGCATACAGGCTGACTCGCTCAGCCTGTAAAATTCGCCACCATGAGTATTCAAGCTGAAGTCGCGCGACGCCGAACGTTCGCCATCATCTCTCACCCCGACGCGGGTAAAACGACGCTTACCGAAAAGCTTCTGCTTTTTGCGGGTGCGATTCAGATCGCCGGTAGCGTTAAAGCGCGTAAAGCGTCGCGACACGCGTCGTCCGACTGGATGGAAATCGAAAAGCAACGCGGCATCTCAGTCGCGTCTTCTGTGATGCAGATGGAATACCGCGACTGTGTCATTAACTTACTTGATACCCCTGGGCACCAAGATTTCTCTGAAGACACATACCGGGTGCTGACGGCTGTAGATGCCGCGCTGATGGTGATTGATGCGGCCAACGGTGTCGAGCCTCAGACAATTCGTTTGCTGCAAGTTTGCCGTGCGCGTAATACGCCGATCATTACGTTCATTAATAAAATGGACCGCGAAGTTCGCGACCCCCTTGAGCTGCTCTCCGAAATCGAGCAGCACATCGGGATGGACGCCGTACCTTTTTCCTGGCCCGTTGGAATGGGAAAAGCCTTCGGTGGCGTATTTGATATCCAGCGCGACAGAATGCGTTTGTTTCGCGCAGGACAAGAGCGTCGAAACGACAGCGGTGATGATTTCATTGACGGTTTAGACAACCCAGAAATTGCTACGCGATTTGGTGCGGCCTTCGAGCAAGCGAAAGGCGAAATCGAATTAATTCAGGCCGCTGCGCCTGCTTTTGATCGTGCTGCCTTTTTGGCAGGTAAACAAACACCGGTTTTCTTTGGTTCGGCGATTAACAATTTCGGCGTGCAAGAGGTTCTCGATGCCTTAGTTGATCAGGCACCGCCCCCAGGATCGCGTCAAGCGCTTGAGCGCGTCGTTCACCCCGAAGAGCCGAAATTCACAGGTGTGGTGTTCAAAGTGCAGGCCAACATGGATCCCGCGCACCGAGATCGCGTCGCCTTCGTGCGCGTGAGCTCGGGTCGCTTTGAGCGCGGGATGCGCCTAAAGGTGTCGCGCAACAACAAAGAGATTCGCCCTAACAACGTTGTATCGTTCTTATCGCAACGCCGTGAACTCGTTGACGAAGCCTATGCTGGCGATGTGATTGGCATCCCCAACCATGGGATCCTCCACCTTGGTGATGTACTGACTGAAGGAGAGGCGCTGCATTTCACAGGTCTGCCTTTCTTTGCGCCTGAACTCTTTCAGGCTGTCGAAACCAAAGATCCGCTGCGCACAAAGCAGCTACGTACCGGCTTGTTGCAACTTGGTGAAGAGGGCGCGATCCAGGTGTTTCGTCCGATGGCTGCCGGCGGCGCGCTGCTACTTGGTGCGGTCGGTCAGCTACAGTTTGAGGTGGTTGCCCATCGCTTACAGGCCGAATATGGGGCTGAGGCCAGGCTAATGCCCTCGCGCTACAACATGGCGCGCTGGATCACGGCCGAAGACCCTAAGGAAATGCGTAAATTCATAGATGCCAATGCTGGCCATATCGCCTATGATGTTGTCGAAGCACCAGCCTTTCTTGTTTCCTCCATTGCTCAGTTGCGGGTCGCCGAAGAGCGTTATCCAGCAATCCGGTTTCATGCGATGCGCGAACATGGTGGCCAAGTGTTCGCAGACAAGGTTTAACGTTTCAGCTTCCAAAGATCCCTTATGTCCTGGCGCGTCCTTTTCCTTATTTTGCTCGTTGCTGGTGTCGCCGCCTGGCAAGGCGGGATACAGCTGGGAACTTGGCTCGTTGGACAA
>CAIYWO010000504.1 GCA_903929925.1 uncultured beta proteobacterium
ACATTGATTGAGCTGTCAGAAAAGATGACGGCAATAGCAGCTGGCACCCATTTTTCATTAGGTCTCACTGAGTCTGGGACCGTCTACGCGTGGGGATGGAATGGTATGGGTCAGCTCGGCGTAAAGGATACGCGGCCTCGAAGTATCCCCACAAAAGTGCTGGATCTTGCTGGGATACAGGCAATCGCTGCGGGCGAGATGCATGCTGTGGCGCTTGGTCAGCATGCGCTGTACGGGTGGGGGAGTAATGAAGCGGGTCAGATGGGACTTGCGGGCCCGCAGCAATTGACCCCTTATCCCTTTTGGAAAAATGGATAGCGTGGCCATGACTGAAGAGGCCTTCCCAGAAAACGCTAGGCGTGATTTTTTGCGCTACGGGGTGAGCCTTGCCTCGGGACTCGCCATACCCGTAGGCTTGACAGCATGTGAGCAAGGTGAGGGCGGCAGTAACAAAACATCCAAACAGACTTTTTTGCAACCCACCTTGCTCGAAGCTAAAAATGGATTGCTAGACATCACCCTGACCATCTCGTATTTTGAAACGCAGTTATCAGGTGCAGACCCGAACGTGCACTATCCAGTCACGCTACGCGCTTATGGTTATGGTTCTCAGAAGGCGGGTTATTGCGGACCAACGTTAGTGGTGCGAGGCGGCGATACCTTGAGGATTCGCTTGCTGAATCAATTGCCAGAGAATCCTCCATTCCGAGCTTTTCGCGATCCGACAAATTACATCAAGCCGAATACGACAAACTTGTACGTACACGGTTTGCATGTCTTTCCCGGGATTGATGCCAATACAACACCGCCTGAATTTGGTAATTATGCGGTGGATCCCAATTATGGCGGGGTACTACCGAACGGGGATTCTCGTCAGTATGTCTACCGCATTCCCAAGAATCATCCCGCTGGTCCGTTTTATTATCACCCGCAATATCATGGCTCAAGTGCACTGCAGGTGGCGAGTCTGATGTCGGGGGCCCTCATGGTTCGAGGCGAGGTGGATGACTTGCCAGAAATGGCACAGGCGACCGAATTGATTTTCTTATTTCAAGCGCCTTACTTTGCTGTGAATAGGCTATTCAATGACAGTTTCGGTGTTGACGACGGTTGGCTAGAAAAATTTCGCCAATTGACCCAAGCGCCAACAGGGCGAGGCGTCAAGAAACATAGTCGTGATGGTGAGTACAGTAGTGCTCAACCCGTATTGATTAATGGGGTGCGCCAACCCACGATTGTGATGCAGCGTGGTGAAGTACATAGATGGCGTTTGATCAATACGCAAGTGTTTAACTCTCTGAACCTCAGCCTAGACGGGCACGTTCTGAAGCAATACACAACGGACGGCTGGGGAAGCGTTTCGTATAAAGAGCATCAGGATGCCCGACGCAATGGCGGTGAAGGTTTACTGCTGGCGCCGGGAAATCGCGCTTCAGTTGTGTTCCAAGCGGATGAACCAGGTACCTATTATCTGCGCGGCTTACCCGTCAAGATTTCAGGAGGTGCGAACCCGATCGTCCTGCCTCCCGATGTCCTGGCAAAAGTGATCGTGCTCGACTCTAAAAAGGCCATGCAATTGCCTCGCATGCCGTTGCCGGTGAGTCCCGTTTTAGCCCCAATTACCGATGAAGAATTTGCAAATAATGGGGGTAAGAAACGTAACATCATTTTTAGAATGACTGGAAATGAGTCTTTCGTTGAGGCACAACAAACACCGAGCACACTGGATAAGCTAAGTGAAATGTGGTCAGCGCTTGTCGACAACGCAGAACAACACTATCAAGACAGTAAATTGCAAATACGACAAAAGATCGCTTCGACGTTCGGGGCTCAATCTCCAGTCTACCCACCACCGCCAAACCTAGTCCCGCCATTCGATATCCAAGCGCCCAACACGCTCAATGAAATTGCGATACTTGACGCCGTCGAAGAGTGGACTGTCTTTAATCTAAATCAGATCTCCCATGTATTTCATGTCCATGTGAATCCGATGTATATCATCAAGGTGAATGGGAAGCCTGTGGAGCCGTATTGGTGCGATACCGACACCTTGCCCGCAGGCGGAACCAGTCAAAACCCAAGCTCAGTGACGTTTCGAATGCGTTTCAAGGATTTTATTGGTCCTTACCTGCTGCACAATCAACGACTGCTGTTGAGTGACCTTGGAATGATTCAACGAGTCACTGTCGTCCCATCGGGATTGGCATGACTAGTCTGATTATTCGTTGCCCTGCACGGCCCCTTGCGTACGACGCTCAAGCGTGGTCATTACAAGACTTATATTTTTCTTGGATGACTGTCGAGCACGCGGAATTTCAAGAGGTTCTAGACTTAGACGCTTGCCCAGTCGCAGAGCATGTGCTGGCGATCATTCCTGATATTGACATACGCATTGCAGAACTTAAAGTTCCTGCCGTTAATACAAAGAAATTAATTCAAGTTTTGCCAATGCTCATCGAAGATGAGTTGCTATCTTCTGTGGAAGACACTCGCATTCAATTACTACCGCAGACCTCAGATCAACCGCCTGATCGAAGGCTGGTCAGTATGATGGATCGCGACTGGCTGTTGTGGCTGAGTGAAAAGCTTGCAGTGATCAATTGCGAAAAAATTCAATTGATTTCAGAAAGTATGCTGCTGCCAGCCACGGATTCAATTCTTTACTATCAAGAGGACGAAACAACGCGTTTTTATACTTCAAAGCCATCGCCTCAAGAGGTCACGTGCTGGGCACAACCTGTTAACGAGCCAACGCTTGCGATTCGAGAGCGCAGCGGGCCGCCCGAACTGTTGGAGATCTCTGCTGCACTGCTGCTCCAAGGGATGTCGACTGAAAAAAAACACTACGAATCAATTAACTTATTACCAGACGAGTTCTATGACTCGAGGGCAGAACGTCAAAGCGAAGTACAGAACTGGTTGTCGCGCGAGTTATGGAAGTCGCCACTTCAGTGGACAAAATACGCGACGCTGACGCTTTGTGTTGGTTATCTTTGTTATGTCATGGCGCTGATATGGTTAGATCGGCGTTGGGAGGCGACCTTAGAAACGGCCGCAAATCAAGTCCTGTCAGAGCGAACTCGTAGCAAAGAGCTCTATGCACGGCTGGTTAGCACGAGCTGTATGGTGGCGCACAAGAATCTCGAGAATTGTGGCGGAGACTTTGAGAGAATGCTGGTAGCGCTACAAAATATTTTGAGAGATACTCCGCCCGAGGCATTAAAGGCTTTGGTCTATTCGGGTAAAGGACTGGTCTTCGAGTTAGAAGAATCGGCCCTCTCAGACAGTCAGCGCTTAGCCATTCTGCAAGACAACGCAATTCAGCGCCTTGGAGTCGGGAGTTTTTTGCTAAGCCCTTACGCGAGACTTGCTGATGATTAAATTTTTAATATCGGCTGCAGCTGAGAAAGTCCGCTTCAGCGGGTTTAAGCAATTGCCGTCAAGGTTAGTCTTTGAAGGTGGTGCCTTTCTTGCAATCGGTATTCTTTGGTGGTTGATCCTTCAGCCCTTGCAGAAAAATCTCGAACAGAGGCTGTACCGATACCCAAGTCAGTTAATTAGTATTCAAGAGCTCAACCAAACACTACTCAAGTATAAAGACAAGGAAGTTGGAATCACAGGTCTATCGGAAAGTGAGATTTCCAGACTAGAGCAAAAGCTTTTTTCTCAAGGGATTAAATACACGTTTCAAAAATTAGAGAGCATTAGCCCGGCGCAATTTGAGTTGAAGATTGATGATATTGAATTTAGCCGTTGGTTAGAACTCGTTGCGGATTTTCGGAAAAACTATGGGCTCTATGTTGTCGGCATTTCGATCAACAAAAACGATGGCGTAGGCGTGATCAAGCTGAGTGCAACGTTGGCGCGAGCGCAATGACACTACAATTTGAGCGCTCACCGTATCGTTTTGGATGGCTAACTTGGTTCGTCATGCTTGGTGGCGCCGTATGCCTTGTGATCGCTTATTTTCCATTGCATTGGCTCAGTTCGGTCGTTACCACCAATTCGAAGTGTCGACTGTCGCTATCTCAACCGGCGGGCACTATCTGGGAGGGTAGTGCGCAAATCGGATTTGCGGACGGTAAGGCGGCTGGGTCTCAGCTCTGTCAAAGCCCACAGGTGCTGTCAGAGCGGCTTTCATGGAAAAGCCAATGCTCGGTTTTGAACAGACAGTGCAAGTGGATGATCCAATATCCTAACGCGGAACGGCCACTCGAGCTCACGGTGAAACCGTATTCACTGAGCCTGAGTAGCAATCAAATTGAGTTATCGCCTGAGCTCATCGAAGTTTTGGGGGGGCCATGGCGCTCACTGCACTTGCGTGGAAAACTACTCATCCGCTGGACAGAGCTTGCGTCGGATGACCCACCGAGAGGTTTGGTGGAAGTCGACTTCGTGAATGCAACAAGCACTATTAGTCCAGTTAAGCCTCTCGGAAGTTATCGACTATCGGTTCAGCTGAGTCAGACAGTAACGATTGAGCTGTCGACGATCGAGGGCCCTTTGCAGTTAGTCGGCAAGGGGAATGTTGAAATGGGTCGCTTTTCTTTTCAAGGTGATGCGATGGCGCGGCCGGACTCACTGGATTCTTTGATTGGCTTGCTCTCAATAATTGGTAATAAA
>CAIYWO010000505.1 GCA_903929925.1 uncultured beta proteobacterium
AAGGGTCGCTCTGTGCCTTTCTGGCGTGCTACGTAGAATTGTTCCTTGGAAAGCTGTGCTTTCCATTCGGCCTCAGATTTTGTGATTTTTTTCATACTTGGGTTTGGAGTACGGATTCTCAAAAAAGTTCTCGGGCATAATCGGCCCTATGTTAATCGAGTTTAAAAACGTCTCCGTAGAACGCGAAGGTCGGCCTGTGCTGCGAGGACTCAATCTGAGCCTGACAGAGCGACGTATCGGTATTCTGGGGCCCAATGGCTCGGGAAAGAGTAGCTTTATTCGCCTGCTCACTGGCCTGCGTATGCCCAAAGAGGGGCAGGTGTTGGTCCAAGGCTTGGACACGCGTCGGGATGTGGCCCGCATCCGAAGCAAAATTGGGTTTGTGTTTCAAAATCCCGATAATCAAATCGTTTTTCCAGTAGTGTCGGAAGACATCGACTTCGGCTTAAAGCGGCGCGAGTCAAACCCCGAAGCCCGCGCCGAGTTGGCGCGCCAAGCACTCGAGCAAGTAGGGGTCTCGCATCTCTTTGACCGTCTGGTGCACACCCTTTCCGGTGGCGAGCGACAACTTGTGGCTCTAGCTGCGGTACTCGCCACGCAACCAGAGATTCTGGTTTTTGATGAGCCGACCACGCAGCTCGATCTGCGCTTACGTAACCGGTTTGAACGGCATATGCAGGCCTTGGAACAACCTGCCATCGTGGTGAGCCACGATCTTGATCTATTGCGTAGTATGGATCGTGTGCTGGTCTTGCAAGACGGTCTCGTTGTCTTTGACTCAACGCCAAACGAGGCAATTGGTTGGTATGTGGAGCATTGCGGCTGATGAACTCTTGGTATGTGCCAGGGCATAGCTGGCTACATCGTTTGCCCGGTGGTTTGAAGCTGGGCTTCTTAGCGCTTGCGGGCGGGCTGCTTATGTGGGTGCATGATTGGCGTGTATTGCTGATCGCGTCGAGCGTTGTGTCTGTCTTGTTGTGGCAGACGGGGGTCTCACTCCGTATGCTTTGGTCGTGCGTGCGCAGTTTGTTTTGGTTGCTCTTAGCGCTCATGCTGTACACCGTACTGGTTCAGTCTGTCGGGCACGCTATGACAGTGGGACTGCGTGTGGCGACCTTAATGCTTGGGGCGATGGTGGTGTCCGTCACCACCTCAATCTCACAACTCATGGCTGTGGTGTTGTGGCTCTTAAGCCCGCTTGAGCGTCTGGGGTGGTTGAATACCCAGCGCGTCGCCCTGGCTTTTGGTTTGACCTTGCGGTTGATTCCTGAGTTATCCGTACAATGGCACGACATCCGGGAGGCGCAGGCAGCGCGAGGATTATCGGCGAATCCTCTTACGATGGGTGTGCCGATGCTGTTGCGTACGATCCGACGTGCACATGATATTGCTGAAGCAATTGATGCGCGTAGCTAGAGTAAATTTCTTTACGAGATCGATTTGAATACAAAAGATGTTGTGCTGGTGGCGTTGTTCACTGCCATGGTGATTGTGCTCGGCTTGGTGCCGCCCATGCCTGTGCCCTGGGTCCCCGTTCCCATCACTTTGCAAACCTTCGGTGTCATGCTTGCCGGACTTATTTTGGGACCGAAGCGAGGCGGTTTGGTCGTTTTTCTTTACGTACTGATTGCCCTGGTCGGTTTACCGGTGTTACCTGGTGGACGCGCTGGTCTGGCAGTCTTGGCCGGCCCCACCGGTGGTTTTCTGTTGGGGATGATTCCTGGCGCAGTCGTTGTGGGCTTTGCCGCAGGAGCCACTACGCTACGTTGTTTTCTTGCAGCGATATTAGGTGGTGTCGTGGTTGTGTATGCCTGCGGCATCCCATGGCTAGTCGCCGTGACCGGCATGACCTTCGCCAAGGCTGCGTTAGCTGTTGTGGTGTTTTTGCCTGGCGATGCGATCAAAGCTGTGATCGCATCGATTGTCGGTCAACGCATTCGGCGCTTAAATCTGACTTGACGCTGCTTTGCGCTTTTCCCACCAGGCACTAAGCTCGCCGACTAAGCCGCGTCTGAAGGCCAGCACGCAGATCACGAAGATCAAGCCAATCACGATGGTGA
>CAIYWO010000506.1 GCA_903929925.1 uncultured beta proteobacterium
GGCGGGCTCTTCATCATTAACGGGGGACAACGGTATTCATTAAACTTGTTTTTGCGAAGAAACACATTTAATGGAGCTAATACCGATGTCCCAAATCGATTCTATCCTAGGTCTACCTGGGTTGGCTGTTCAACGCGTGGATCGCAAGCTGGGGATCCATGTCTGGGCCAAGCCCAGTACCCGTCCGCCTTGCGTTTATTGTACGAGCGACTCCGTACGCATTAAGGCCACCCACAGCCGTACCCTCAAGCACACCCGCCAAGGCAATCAGATCATGATTCTGCACTTGAGCATACCCAAGTACCACTGCACAAGCTGTAACCGTTACTTTCGGCATCAATTCCCTTGGGCACGCCCGCGCCTGCGGGCCACAGAGTCTTATCGCCTTGAGGTGTTTGAAGCCCACGACGGAGGAGTCAGCCAGAGCAAACTCGCGCTCACGCATCGCATCGGCAGCGCCACCATTGAGCGCTGGTATCAACACCTGATCAAGCGCCGAGTCTCAGAGTTGTCTGGCCGAGCGTGCCCGAGGGTGCTGGGCATTGACGAACATTTTTTTAGTCGTAAAAAGGGCTATGCCACAACGCTGGTCGACCTTAAAAACCATAAGGTGTTCGATGTTGTGCTCGGACGCTCCGAACCCAGCCTGAGACAGTATTTAAGCCGTCTGCCAGGTCGAGAGCTGGTGCAAATCGTTGTGATGGATTTGTCAGAAACGTACCGCAACATCGTACAAAAATACTTTCCAAACGCCAAGATCGTGGCTGATCGCTTTCATGTCATCCGGCTTGTGAATCAACACTTCCTCAATCTGTGGAAACAGCAAGATCCGGTAGGCAGAATGAACCGTGGTCTCTTGAGCCTGATGCGTCGACACCAGTGGAACCTGTCCCAAGAGCAGCGCGATAATCTTGCAAGGTATTTGGAACCATTCCCAGTTCTAAAGGCTCTGTACTTTGCCAAACAACGACTGAATAAGCTGTTACGCCTTAAGAACTTAACAGCCAGACATGCTCAAAATTTTTTGGGTAGGTTGCTTAAGTTGATTAGGCAGTTTGCTCAGAGTCCGGCAAAGACGTTAGCCAGCACCCTGACGTCCTGGATTGAGCCAATCGTCAGGATGTGGCGCTTCTCAAAGTCCAACGGGATCACCGAGGGATTCCACACTAAAATGGAAATGATGTCCCGTCGGGCATACGGATTTAGGAACTTTGAAAATTACCGCCTTAGGGTCTTGGCCCACTGCGGTTGGAACGGCGTGTTTTGCCGTGTTTGATGGGTACTGCTATTTCGATGAATACTGCTCATCCCCCGTTAATGGGGTAGAGCCTATAAATTCAGTGGTGGCCCGGGGCGGAATCGAACCACCGACACAAGGATTTTCAATCCTCTGCTCTACCGACTGAGCTACCGGGCCATCTGAAGGGCGAAATGATACACCAATTTACTGACGCCCGCTCAGTCTAACTTTGCATTGGTCCGTTTCAGAATCGCGCCATAGAAGTTGCGCTCTTCGACAAGCATCTTGCTGACGTCGGCTGGGGACCCAATTGTGACGTCCATTGCCTGGGCTTCAATCTTCTTTTGGACGATACCGTCTTTCTTGATTGCTTCCATTGCTTGATTTAGCTTGGCGACGATAGCAGGTGGCGTGTTAGCTGGGGCAAAGAGAGCAGTCCACGTGCGAATCCCGAAATTAGGCACACCACCTTCTGCCACGGTTGGGGTATTGGTCAGGAAGCTGCTGCGCTCAGGGCCAGTGGTCGCGATGAGCTTGATGCGCCCCTCAGCAACGTAGTCCATCATATTGCCTACAAGCGAGGTGATCATCACATCGATTCGACCTGAGACTAGGTCGTTGATGGCGTTCCCCGCTCCCTTATAAGGAATATGCAGCATGTTGATTTTTGCGGAATCGTTTAATGCTTCCGCGGCGAGGTGCTGAGCCGAGCCGTTACCCGAGGACGCAAAATTCACTTTGCCCGGATTCGCTTGGGCGTACTTGACGAGCTCTGGAATCGAGGCCACACCGAGTTTGTTCGAGACCAGCACGCCCATCGATTGGGTGGTGGCTAGACTAATCGGCTGCAAGTCCTTAACCGCATCGTAGGTTGGCGTCTTGTGCAATAGGGGCGTGATAACTGTTGCAGGGGTGCCCATAAACAATGTGTAGCCGTCGGGAGCCGCGCGAATCACAAACTCGGTGCCAATGAGCGTACCGGCACCTGCTTTGTTGTCGATCACGACAGGTTGGCCAAGCTTCGTGCTCAGCTCTTGCCCAAAAAGGCGCGCAACGATATCGGTAGAGCCAGCCGCAGGGTAGGCCACCACGATCCGAATTGGCTTGTTTGGGTAGCTGTCTTGGGCGTAACTGGAGCCAAATCCGAGAACTTGGCTCAAAAATAGTAGGGTACTTGTAAGGACTTTTTGGTTTAAACGCATGAGTACTCCTCCTCTGCGCCCTATAATGACACATTCATTTCAGTCTCGCCCCTAATAAATTCTCAGCCACAGCATTCATGTCGGTTAGCGTTCTCGCCTTGGGTTTAAACCATGTCTCGGCTCCGGTCTCGGTGCGCGAGCGAGTGTCTCTGCCCGAAGATCTTGTGCAGCCAGCACTCAATGCCTTGCGACAGGCATTCGGTGGTGCAGTCAAAGAGGCGGCGATCCTATCTACCTGTAATCGCACTGAGCTCTATTGCGCGGCCGAGCCTCACGTGGCAGATCAGCTGCCAAGCTGGCTGGCCGATTTCAATAAGATTGAAGCCGGTGCGCTAGCGCCGCACGTGTATCTGCATGGTCGCGACGAAGCGGTACGTCATGCCTTTAGAGTGGCGAGTGGACTGGATTCAATGGTGTTGGGCGAGCCTCAAATTCTTGGTCAAATGAAAGACGCCGTTCGCGCTGCCGAAGAGGCTGGTGCGCTTGGGACCTTACTGCATCAATTGTTTCAGCGCACCTTCTCGGTCGCGAAAGAGGTGCGTTCAACCACAGCAATTGGCGCGCAATCCGTATCAATGGCTGCGGCCGCGGTGCGTTTGGCCGAGCGAGTGTTCGGTGATTTAGCGCAATGCAAAGTGTTGTTCATTGGCGCTGGCGAAATGATTGAGCTTTGCGCGACGCACTTCGCGGCACGGCAACCAGCTTCAATTGTTGTCGCCAATAGAACCCTCGAACGCGCTGAAAATCTAGCGAATCGTTTTTCTGCCAGCACGATGCGTTTAGCGGAGCTGCCTGATCGATTAGCGCAGTTTGATGTTGTGGTGTCCTGTAC
>CAIYWO010000507.1 GCA_903929925.1 uncultured beta proteobacterium
CGTCGCAACAGCCAGCGCTCGAATCTTGCCTGACTTTATATGCGGCAAATGAGCTGGCATGCTGTCAACAGACAGCTGTACCCTTCCGGACATTAAGTCAGGTAGAAACTGCGTTGTCCCTTTGTAAGGAACATGCACCAACTGCACGCCCGTCATCTGCATAAACATTTCAGCATTCAAATGCTGAGACCCACCAATACCAGATGAGGCATAGCTCAACTTACCGGGCTCTGCTTTGGCCAAAGCGATAAGCTCTTGAACATTCTTCACCGGCAAATCAGCATTCACAACCAAACCTACCGTACCAAACCCAACTTCAACAATAGGGATGAAGTCGCGTTGCATATCAAACCCAAGATTTTTGTGCACGTGCGGCGCAATCGCATAGTCAGTGATACTGCCTAACATCAGCGTGTATCCATCTGCGGGGCTTTTGGCAAGCGCATCCGCCCCGATCGTCGCACCAGCACCGGGGCGATTCTCCACTGCAATCGTTTGTCCGATTCGCACTGACAATCGCTCTGCAATGAGACGTGCAACAGTGTCCACACCACCTCCTGGCGGATAAGGCGCGATCATCTTGACTGGCTTATTGGGATAAGACTGCTGGGCAAATACATCAACCGACACGCCCGTGAGCGGTGCAGCAACCACGACTGCAAGAGTCGACATGAAACGACGGCGAAGCACTTTAGACATAGCTATCTCTCCTTTAATTTGCCTTCCCAGCATCCGTCCAAGAAGGAACCCGTCCGAGCTTTTCAGCTTCGTCCCAAGCGAAGTTAAGCTCGACCTTAATGCCGTTGATCGGCTCACGCATGAACAATTGATAGAGATTCGAATTGTGAGCCTTGCGCTCACTGAATTCGACACCATTGGTCGTCAAGCGCTCGACAAACTCGGCCAAGCCATCGCAGTTGAAGCAAATGTGGTCAATACGACCAGAACCCAGCGCACCGGCAGCCGAGTAGTCCACATCCTTTTGATCGCTCGGTGTTTGCAAGTACGTATTCTGGTGCGCAGAATGCCTCGCCTTACCGATGTGCAAGACGTCTTGCTCACCGATATAGAGCCAGTACACGGGAAATCCAAAATCGGGATGAAACCCATTTGTGAAGCCGAGATTTTTACAGAACCAATCGCGCGTACCTTCGGGGTCATGCGTCAGGATGAGTGCGTGTTCTAAAAATCTTAAGCCCATTTTATTTCCCTAAGAATTCACAATGAATGATGTTAATGATCGATGCTCAGTGCAGTTGCAAATCAAGATACTGTTGCACGATTGGTTTAGACAAGGTTTGGCGCTCGCGGTCGACTATATAAGCCGTGACGTTGCGCATGGCAGCCATCTCTAGCTCTGAACTCGGCACGATTTTTACGCCTCTTTGCGCTAACTCAGTTTGCAATGCACTATCTTGTTGCGCTGCAAGAGTCCGCTGCTGCTGCGTTGCCATTGCAGCCGCCGCGTTCACCGCGTGTTGCTGTTCGAGCGATAAGCTATCAAACCATTCCTGGTTGCAAACGAGTAAGAGCACACCAAAGAAATGGCCGGTCAGGCTTACATAAGGATGGTTCTCGTAAATCTTAAAATTGTTGTAGTTGGTCAGTGGATTCTCTTGCGCTTGCAGCTCGCCCGACTTCAGCACACGCTTCAATTCACTCACATCCGTTGTGACAGCGGTGAACCCCAGAGCATTTAAAGCCTCGCGATAAATTGCGCTATCTAAGGTACGGATTTTTAAGCCCTGCGTATCCGAAGGCTTGTACACCGGACGAACCGAGTTAGAGATGTGTCTAAACCCATTATCCCAAAAACCAAGGACCTTAAAGTTTGAGTTTTCTGTAAGCTGCTGACCTAGCCACTGACCGGCAGAGCCATCTAAGGCACCCAGAGCAGTGTCTCGACTCTTTACCGTGAAAGGTAAATCAAGTACAGCTAAGTCAGGTGCGTATCCGGTCAAGTAACCGGAGGCCGCATAACAGATCTGTCTAGACCCTTGATTGACGCTCTGAAACAATTGCCCAGCAGTTTCACCCTGCGCTGTGACATCAAGCGAGGTGGCGATGGGGCCAAAGAGCTCGCTCGCCTTAAGTGATTGCGCAAGCGTGTTCAACGAAGCGCTCAGTATCGACCCACTCCCCTGATAACCACCCAGGCTAACCGCTGCAAGGTTCGACATCGATCAACCACCCTTGATATTTGCATCCTTAATGATGGTTTGCCACTTAACGTAATCGTCTTGCATGATTTTGCTCAACTGCTGCGGCGTCTTAGGCCAAGGATCCAAGCCCGCATTCGACATTTTCTGTTGAATTGCGGGATCGTTGACGACGCTCTGTGTCTGTTTACGCAGTTCGGCTAAGGCAGCGATAGAGATCCCTTTCGGTGCGAACAGTGCAATCCATGACGAGTAGTCGTAGCCCTTAACACCTTGCTCAATAAGTGTCGGGATATCTGGATACTGAGGATGGCGTTCTGTCCCGCAGTAGCCAATCAAGCGAACGCGCTTATCTGCCAAAAACGGCTTGGCCAAAGACAGTGCCATGGGCATCACTTGAACTTCGCCTGACGCGACCGCAAGCGTCGCCTGACTCGCACCACGATAAGGCACATGGGTGAGCTTGACCTTTGCATAGGCACTGAACATCTCTGCTGCCAGATGCTGCGGGCTACCGATGCCACCCGAGGCGTAATGAATACGATCTGGTTCTTTGCGAGCCAACTCCACGAGATCCTGAATATTCTTAATGGCTGAGCTGCTCGGCACCGCGAAAAAAGTAGGTATGTTCGCAAGTCCGGCTATGGGCTCAAACTCTGTGAGCGTGTTGACTTTAACGTTTTGCGGTTGCAGATGCGGCAAGATCGTCAGGATGCTGTTGTTCAGCGCAGCGAGAGTTTGACCGTCGGGCTTGGCGCGAGCGACGCGATCGAGTCCAACGATGCCACCAGCACCCAGAACATTCTCTACGACAAAGTTGGTGTCCATCCCGGCAGACAAAGCCGCTGTCACGTATCGCACTGCAACGTCAGAGGCACTACCCGCTTGGAGCGGTAGTACAACGGTGATCGGGTTACCAAAGACGTGCTTTTGAGCAGCGGCCCAGGTAGGCCAAAGCGTCGCCCCAAACGATGCTGCACCGACTTTCAGAAAGTCTCTTTTTTTCATAATGTCTCCGGGTGCCCAAACTTACGGAAAGCAGTTTGGATCTATTGAACCGAATTTACTATGTTTTATTTGGGGCAACAACAGTTGTTGGGGAGAAACGCGCAAGATCGTGGAAACAGCGTAAATCTGACACTGTCCCCACGATTTCATACATTCAACGGTCGATACCTTAGGCTTTGACTAACAGCGCTGCACAGGAGCTCGCTGTTTCGGAACTCAACTTACCTGCTCCGGGCATTGTTCCCCAACCGCCTTTGTCAATATAGGTGCCACGTGCCCACTCATCGGTCTTCTTGAGTTCAATCAAGTTCGCCGCAAAGTTGGCATCACGTTTGAACATTTCAGCACAGACGGGTGACAGCGAGGCCACGATTGCTTTATTAGCTTGCGCTTGTCCTAACGTAGCCGAGCCACCTGATGTTTGCCAACCGGCAAAACTAAAACCGACGACCGCGATTAAGGCAGCGCCCGCAGCGGCACCCCAAAGAGCGGGTTCGGTTTGAATAGGAAGTTTCATAGATGACCTTTGAGTGAATAACAGAGGACCGTCCGCAAACGGCGAGACCCACTCTACGCCATAAGCGAAGGCAAAACAGTTATATTACTGTTTTAGTTGCTCTTCGCGGGAATACCCTCCTGTTGAGACAGCGACTCATCCGCAGCCTTAAAACCCTGCCCGCGCCACTGGTCTCAGATGCATTCAACAAGTCCACGAAATAGTGGAACATTAATGGTATGGTTATATCAATAGGTGAGAATTACCAACGCAAATCAACGGTGTGGTCAAAATGCCAAACATAAATGCTGATGACGAAATCACGTTAGTCTTGCTCATTATTTTTTTATTCATTTCTATTGCGGTGATCATTACTCGCATTTTTCTATCACCAAAAACTCGGCCCTTGATGCTGCAGTACGAGGGCGTTGTAGCTCCTTTCTTTGGCTTGCCGGCGGTGTTGTTTTCCTTATCCATTGCCTTGATGGGCACCTCAATTTGGGAAAACTATAACGTTGCGTCGCAAGCCATCAAGACTGAAAGTCAGGGTCTCCTTCAGATCATGAGCCTTGCCAGTACGATTCCGGAGCTAAAGGATAGCAATCTAGCCAATTCGACTCGAATCTACACAAAATCTATTGTTGACGAAGAGTGGCAAACACTAACCTCAGAAAGACAAGACGCCTCGAAAACGGTAGAAAAATTCATAGCGATGCGTACTGATTTATTCAAGGCTGTTAATCAACTGAACAATAATGCCGAATCGAAAGTGCTGATGAATGCCTTTCAGATCGTCAATAACGCTCGCAGTCTCCGTTTGGCCTATACCTCGTTTGATGTTCACCCCTTACGGATAAGCGGAGTTTTATTACTCGCTATACTGGTTCTAGTCACCGTTGCATTTATTCACGCAGTAAAACCAAAGTCTTTAGTGGTGGCGATGTGCATTGCAACAACTACCGTTCTTACTCCAATTTGCATGATTGCTTTAACATTCAGTAGCCCATATATTGGGGTGATTTCCATATCCAATAAAGCCTATCTTCTGATTCAATAATTTTTGGATCCCTAGCGGAAGCAACCCCCTGAGATACACTCAGTCAAGCATCGCACCGTCATTTAGTCAGGCGTCGTTTGAGGTGGTTGGCTTTTGTAACAACAGAAAGCCGGATAACGCGGCCAAGCCGCCCACGCAGGCATATGCAAAACCAAAGTCATCGAAAACCGTCACCGCTACCGAGAAAAGCGATGGCAACACCAATACACCCGCAAACATCAAACCAGAGCCCAACCCGGTTGCCTCGGTTCTCTGCGCACCACCTAGGCGAGCCCACTCTGCATAGGCAAGACCAGTGAAACCACTAGCTGTTGCTCCAGCAACTGCGCATAGCAACAGCACGATGACCGGGCTCCAACTATCAGCGAACTGACCAGCTAGCATGGCAGTCCCGCCCATCACAAAGCCTTGCCAAACCAATAAGAATTTTGCAGATACATACTTATCTGCCAGCCAGCCCCAAATCGGTCGACTCACCACCGCAGCAAGTTGATAAACAGCTAAGGCCCAACCCGCTTGGACTAAATTAAAACCTGCCTTGCTCGTCAAATGCACAGTCAAGAACGCGATAAAACAAAGTTGCACGCCGCTATAGACAAAGCTCATGAAACCAAGCCCTCTGAGTTCTGGTCGCTCAAACAATATCTGTACCGGTGCAAACAGCCCTTTGCTTAGTATTTGACGTGAAGGATCACGATCAGCATCCCAAGCACGACGTGTACATTCGAGTAGCAGTACAACAACCGAGACTGGCACTGCTTGCCACAACAGCGCAGCTTGCCAACCAAGGCTTAAGGTCATGGGGACCATAATGAGCCCGGCCAACACCCCACCCAGTGGTACGCCAATTTGCCGGATTGAAAGGACTAGATTCATCACAGGTGGTGGCGTGCGCGGCACCAGCAGATGAGCACTGGCTGGAGCAGTTGCCCCATAGGCCAAGCCCAAGAGCGCCGCACCAAGGACGACTGAAGCAACACTGCCAAAAGAACACGCAAGCAGCATCGCAAGCGTTGCGACCAAGACAAGTTGGCTCACTCTGACAGCACCAAACCGTCGGATAAAGCGTGGCGACAGCAACGCAGAAATAATCCCGACACCGTAGACAGTAGAAATAAAGAAGCCCACTAATGTGCCTGGGACTTGCAGGTCTTCTGCGATGACCGGAGCGACCACGGGAAACGAATACGCTGCCATCGTCGCCAAGCTTTGCGTCGCAAGCGTAGCGATTAGCGGAAAAACCGGAAACCTTGGGTTCTCAGGAGTCTTCGTGTCGAGTGGTGAGTGGTTGACACCCATGCTGCTCTCTTTGATAGAACACAACACCTACTCTTGTGATGTGATCTTTTAAGTCGGGATTGTCTATGGTTTCAAACAAAGAGAGATCAAACACGTAGGGCAGCAAGGTATCGTCAAGTGCTTCCGATACTTTCCATACCGACTCTTGATTCAAGTCCTTGCCTAGAAAGCTAAGATCGATGTCCGAACCAGCTTTGTACGTCCCCAATGCCCGCGAGCCATAAAGGATGGCGGTCTCAAGCTGTGGGAATTTTCTGAATTCAGTCAGAATCTTTTCTACAACTTGCGGACTCAGACCGGTATCCATACTTTGAATTAGCGGGCTAAGTCGCCAAACTTATGGGCGAACTGTTTTAACGCCGGATAAAACTGGGTCAAAATACTTTCGACAACAACTTGGGCAATTTTAAGATTGTAGGTGTGCGATGTTTGATTACGTGCAGCGATCATTTGCATCCATACCTCGCCACCTTGAACAAGTGCGTTTTGAAAGGCAAATCGACTGGCGTCGCGAGACCCCACAACATCTGCAACACCTTGGTATTCCAAGTAGTCCTTGAGCACTTTCCACGCCAATTCGTGGGTAAATTCAAAGCTTTGTATCAGCCCCTGTTGCTCGAGCGCAGAAAGTTCTCTTTCCCGAGAAAGATCAACCGCTTCAGTTAGTGACTGAAAGGCTTTTGTGTAGTTAGAGAATCGCTGTTTCCAGCGAATATCCTCAGTCATCAATGCACATTCCAAATTGATTTAACCGCATAACATGCGATTTTAAACGCATTAACGAGTCAGCCACCAACCCGCCAAGCCTTCAACAACCCCAGCGATTAATAGGATATTTTTATCCAATTGTATTTAGCCCACACTCACGCAGAATACTGCCATTAGTTTGTCTAAAAATTCTAGAATTTTTATTTAATGGGGGTACAATAAATAAGTGAGGATTGAATTTGACGCTGAAAAACGATCAGTGACGTATGCAGAGCGAGGCTTAGATTTCGAACGTGCCATTGAGATATTTGAAGGCCTACATTTCACAGCCCAAGATACGAGATTTAAGTACGCAGAATCGAGATTCATCACAGCAGGATGGCTAGACACTCGATTAGTCGTTTTAGTCTGGACACCTCGCGGCGAGGCGCGCCGCATTATTAGCATGAGGAAAGGAAATGACCGCGAAAAAGCGCTCTACGCCCGCTACCTGGAAGGATCCTGATGATGCACCGGAATTGACAGAGGCATTCTTCAATTCTGCCGGCTTATATAAAGGCTCCCATTTAAAAAAACGTGGCAGACCTCGGTCTGTCTCAACCAAAGAGCCAGTAAAACTTCGGTTGGATGCTGATGTACTTGCTGCACTACGAGCAAGTGGTGAGGGATGGCAAACACGCATCAATGA
>CAIYWO010000508.1 GCA_903929925.1 uncultured beta proteobacterium
AGACTGCCAGCTCCTTTGTACGGGATATGAACCATATCGACACCAGACAATTGTTTAAATAGCTCTCCAGACAAATGTAAAGACGATCCAATGCCAGAGGACGCAAAGTTGATTTTTCCTGGATTAGCACGGCCGTAGTCAATCAGCTCCTTGACACTTTTGAACCTTGAGTTTGGAGGCACCACGAGTAGATTTGGTCCTGCCAAGACCTGACCGATCGGTGTGAAGTCTTTGACCGGATCGTATTTGGCATCCTTGTAGATCAGTGGGTTTGTGACGTGACCGATGGACGTGTAGAAGAGGGTGTAACCATCTGGCGGAGCACGGCGTACAAAGTCTGTTGCCAAGTTTCCGTTAGCCCCTGGTTTGTTCTCGACGATGACCGATTGCCCCAGAATCTTGCTAAAGGAGTTTGCAATTTGCCTACCGATGGCATCTGTTGAGCCGCCGGGCGTGAAGCCCACGACGATCTTGATTGGCTTATTGGGATAGTCGCTTGTTTGTGCAGCGGCAACTCCCGTGGAGAGCGAGGTAATAAGGGCGAGAGTGAAAGCAGGGAGGGCCTTCATGCGACTGATCATTTTCTTGTCTCCATAGGTCTTTTTGATGATTCGAATAAAGCTAACATTTTTGGGTTAACTTGTGTTTATAAACTAAACAACAAAAGGAGACTGTATGTCCAGATTCATCGCCGCTGTATTCTCACTTTTCTGTATGACGGCAGGTTCATCGGTGGTTGCGCAAACTCCTGCTCGGGATCCGATCCGTCTACTCGTCGGATTCGCACCGGGGGGGCCGTCGGATATCGCAGGTCGTATCGCCGCAGAGATTCTGAGTGCCAAGCTGGGGGTCTCTGTTGTCGTTGAGAATAGGGCTGGGGCAAGTGGTGCTATTGCAGCCGACGCTGTTGCTAACGCAAAGCCCGACGGTAATACTTTGCTGGTGAATGTAACAGCCGACATTGTGAATCCCGTTATCAATCGAGAGCCAAAAAGCTTTGTAACCACTCGGTTTACCCCCGTTGCTCTCATTGCAACTGCGCCCAACGTGTTAGTTGTGCATCCTAGTCTTCCCGTCAATACAGCAAAAGAGCTTGTCGAATTCATGCGCAGTCAGAAGGCGGATAGTTCTTTGAGTTACGCCTCGGCCGGTCTGGGGACGGTTAGCCATCTGTCTGGCGTATTGTTCACAAGCGCATCGGGTGCTTCGTTGATTCATGTCCCTTACAAAGGGACTGCCGCAGCGCAAGTTGACCTGCTCGCTGGTCGTGTGCAGATTATGTTTGACAGCTTAAGTAGTGGGCTCGTGAACGCCAAGTCCGGAAAAGTAAAAGCACTTGCTGTGACATCCCCAAAACGCTGGCCGATGGCGCCTGAGTTGCCGACCTTGGAAGAAAGCGGTTTGCCTGAGACAGATATGATGGCCGTGTTTGGATTGCTTGCCCCTGCAGGTACCCCGAAGGCAGTGGTCGATAAGATTTCGGGAGCCTTATTAGAGGGGCTTCGTACCCCTGAGGTACGCGCGCGCATCAATCAAATAGGCGCCGAACCAGGGGACTTGAGTCCCGAGGGCTACGGTGCCTATTTGTTGAAGCAAGTGCAGCGATGGGAGAAACTTGCCGCTCAAGGCAAGTTCGATACAAAGAACTAAGAGGTTGGCTTAGCGGCCATCCTTGTAGAAACGATCCACCTCTGTGAACAGGCTGAAACGTTTTACTTCGTTCATGATGCCATGCGTACCTTCGCTCAGGACGACCAGTTTCTTGTCCTTTGATTTGGTCAACAGAGGGAATAAGGTCTCTGCCATGTAGAGTGGGGTGTCGGCATCCCACTCAGCCAAGATCAGCATAGTCGGGACAGTGATGAGGGTTGGGTCGTAAACAGCTTTGCCTGCGCTCCAGTACCGTCGACCATCCTGCACGCTGCCGTTAGGTGCGCGTACAAACTTTGGTGTGGCTTTCGAACCGACCGGATCGCTTTCAAACGTTGCAGCGGCCCACGCTTCAAACCAAGCATCTGGCTGCGGATTTTGACCTGGTTTTAAGCCTGTCGCTTTGCGTTTACGCGCTGCGTCGATGGTTACCGTACGATACGCACCTAAGGCCCCGCCAGAATCAGTTAGCGAAGCTGTCTTGCGAATCCAGACGGGCGCAAAAAGAACTAAACGATTAACCTTGTCTGCATGCCGTGTAGTGTAGAGCGCCGTGATCACCGTACCCCACGAGTGACCAACAACATTCAACTTTTCAACATTGCGACGCTTGCGAACCCAGTCTGCAGCTGCAGCGTAATCACGTGCGGCAGTGTCGGAGTCGGCGAAAGGTTTGTTCTCTGACGCGGGCTGGTCCATGATCGCAGGGCGGGTTGATTTGCCGTATCCACGAATATCTACCATGTAGACGTCATAGCCTTGCTGTGCCATGACATCCATCCACGACAGTCCATCAAGCCTGAGGTCAAAGCCGGTCTCGGAGGGGTAGGTTGCACCATGTACAAACAAAACTACGTTGTCTTTATTAAAGCTTGTTGTGGACTTCAAGCGTTTGTTGCGAACATAAAGATTAATGCCAGCGTCTCCGCTCGGCACCATGAACTCTTCCATGATGATCTGTTCGTTTGCAGCGGCCGATATTTTGGTGCCATCTATACCGGACTGGGTCGCGCAACCGGATATGGTCACGAGAGCGAGGCCGATGAGGGCTGATGCGAATAGTCGCCCTAGCAGGCTAGTAAATTGACGTTGCATGATGTCTCCAGCAGTGATGTGAAAATCCTCGGTCTAACGCCGATGGTGTAATTGTTTTAAGCGTTTATTGCTCTGTAGTCAATTTGTACTTGATCAAATTCTTTTAATTTGCGCATTACAATTTCCCGCTTAAAGTCATAACGTCGAATAAACAAGGAGATAAGTAATGATTAAGGTATCAGCTATGAAACGCAGTTTGTTTGTGGCCAGTACTGCGTTGTTGTTGTTCTTTTCCTCGCTCACCCACGCAGCCGAACTACGTGTCATCACATCGGGTGCGTTTACTGAGGCCTACAAAAAACTAGTTCCTGAGTTTGAGAAGCAAACAGGCCACAAAGTTATTAGCTCGTTTGGGGCATCTGTTGGTAATGCGCCCGATGCAATCCCAACACGTTTGGCGCGTGGTGAAAAGTTTGATTTAGTGATTTTGTCTGACGGTGGGCTTGAGGCGCTCGTCAAAAGTGGCTACGTAATCAAAGGGAGCCGTGTTGACCTCGTGCGTTCCCAGATTGGTGCGGCCGTGCGTAAGGGGACGCCGAAGCCTGATATCAGTACGGTCGAGGCTCTCACAAAAACGTTGCTTGATGCCAAATCCATCGCTTACTCTGCAAGTGCGAGCGGCGTATATTTGTCGACTGAGCTATTTCAAAAGCTTGGTGTGGCTGAGCAGATCAAAGATAAAGCTAAACGAATCGTGAGCGAACGCGTGGGCGCCGTTGTTGCACGTGGCGATGCCGAGCTGGGCTTTCAGCAAGTCAGTGAATTAATTTACTTTAAAGAGCTCGACTTCATTGGTACGCTTCCTGAATCGGTTCAGCAGACTATTTTCTTCTCTGCAGGTTTGATTGACGGATCTAACGAGTCGGCAGCGGCAAAGCAGCTCATCCGGTTTTTTCAATCACCGGAGGTTGCTGACGTCATTCGTAAAACCGGATTGGATCCTGTGACTGCACGCTAAAGTGGCTCTAGTTCACCTGAACATTTGCTTGTTTAGCGACCATTCCCCACTTTGCAATTTCGGCTTTCACATATTTTGAAAACTCCTCGGGAGAACTGCCGACAGGCGTTGCCGAAATTGCTGCGAACCGCTCCTTGATTTCGGGTGTTTTCAGAATTGCAATTGTCGCGTCAGCCAGGCGGTTGATGATTGCGGGCGGAGTGCCGGCTGGTGCGAAGAGGCCATTCCATGAATCCGCTTCTAGATCTGGCATGCCTGCTTCCGCCATCGTGGGCACATCTGGAAGTTGCGCTAGGCGTGCACTGCCAGCCACAGCGAGCGGCCTCACTTTACCGCTTAGGATCGCAGGCATGACACCGCTGGCCGTCTTGAAACCAAAATCGACAGTGCCACCAATCACATCGGTTAATGCGGGCGCAGCTCCTTTGTAGGGGATATGGATCACATCAATACCAGAGCGAAGCTTCAATAGCTCGCCAGCATGATGCTGCATGCCACCTGCACCAGACGACGCATAGCTAAGTTTGCCTGGTCGAGCCTTAGCGTAGGCGATCAGCTCACTCAAAGAGCGCACCGGTAAATTATTATTGACGACTAGAACGCTAGGTGAAGACATGATCTGTGTGATCGGAGCGAAGTCGCGTGCGGTGTCGTAGCCTAGATTTTTGTAGATCCCCATGTTAGTCGCGTTTGCAACCGTACCAACCAATAAAGTGTAGCCATCGGGTTTTGCTTTAGCCACAAATTCAGAGCCAATGTTGGAGCCGCCGCCGGGCTTGTTCTCAACGATGATGGGCTGGCCTAATTCCTTTTCTAGTTTCGATGCGACGAGACGCGCAAAGATATCGGTCGGCCCACCAGCCGCGAAACTCACGATCAAACGAATTGGCTGCGAAGGATAAGCGGTCTGGCTCATTGCCTGTGTCGCAAATAGTGCACCGCACAAAATTAAGAAAGTTCGCCGTCCAAGCAAATGCCAGGCAGAAGCAGTGCCCATAAAAAGTCTCCATATTTTTTAAGTTATTCTGCTTAGATTAACGAGCATTCGCTAAAAACAAAAGGGTTTGTCACAAAATGGCTCAAACAATCACCGTCGCCCAGCTCTTGGTGAACAAACTGGCGCGAGCGGGTGTGAAGAAGATATTTGGACTTCCAGGGGGCGGATCGTCACTAGATATCATTGCCGCTGCGGCCGCAGAAAATATCCAATTTGTACTCACCAAGAATGAGAATGCTGCAGTCATGATGGCAGGCGCCTTGGCAGAAACTTCCGGAGTGCCTGGCGTCGCGCTGATGACTAAAGGGCCTGGCCTCACTAACGCAGCGAACGGAGTGGCTTATGCGAGCCTTGATCGCGCACCAGTCATTGTGTTGACGGATGGCTTCACACCCAAGCAACTTACCTACATCACGCATCAGGTTTTTGATCAACAGGCGGTGCTTAATCCCCTGGTTAAGGCGGTAACTCGTCTCGAGTCGGCTGATCCTGCGTCAGAAATTGATCATCTGCTTAATGTCGCGCTGACGTATCCGCTGGGTCCGGTTCACATTGAGCTTACCTCCGAGACCGCTCGTCGCACCGTGGATGTTGAACACTTGGCTGGGACTCAGTCAGAGCAGGTTTCGCGTTCGGGCGCTATTGAGCTCGAGCGCTTTGAGGCGCTGCGCGCGACTGTACAAAAGGCGCGTAAGCTGATCGCGGTGCTTGGTTTAGAGGCGCGTGAGCATACTGATGCCGTGCGCAATTTCGTTGAATTGCTTGGTTGTGCTGTGCTTAGTACATACAAGGCAAAGGGCGTGATCCCAGATGAGAATGCTCAGGTCTTAGGAATTTTTACAGGTGG
>CAIYWO010000509.1 GCA_903929925.1 uncultured beta proteobacterium
ACTGTGATCGTCGCGCAGCAACAGTTGCTTTCCGTACAGAACAGCCTAGTGCAGACAACGACAAATAATTTGCTCGGATATGTGTCCGCGTTTAAGGCCTTAGGGGGCGGGTGGTCAGGCAATATGTCCATGCCACAACTGCCAGAGCAAATGGTTCAGACGATGCGTGACCGCAGTGATTGGGGCACTGCGCTCAACGACCCCTCTGATTTGAGACTAGTGAAGTCTACCGAGACGATCAAATGAAGATGACGATGACCAGAACACTCCATTCCGCAGTACTTGGCTGCGGCGCAATGCTCGCGTGTCTATTTTTGGTTGGTTGTAAGCCAGCCGTGCAAGCGCCGGCTGCGGCACCCGCGAAGGTCACGGTAGCCAAACCCGTGCAGCAAAGCGTGCGTAGTTATGAGTTGTTTGATGGAAACGTGTCCGCGCTGCTGTCGGTGGACTTGGTGGCACGGGTTCCGGGCTATCTGACCAAGATCGAATTCGCGGATGGCGCGTACGTCAAAAAAGATCAGTTGCTGTTTGTGATTGAGCAGGATCAATACATACAGCAAGTCAACTTAACGAAAGCAGTGTTCGCTGAGGCGAAAATTGAGATAGACAGGCAGAAGGCTCTGTTGAAAGATAACGCCACCTCTCAGGCGGCAGTCGACAAAGCCAATTCATCCTATCTGCAAGCAGAGGCAAACTTTAAACTGGCGCAATTGAATCTTGGTTACACCGAGGTGCGCGCACCCTTTGACGGCCTGATGGGTCGGCATTTGATTGATATCGGGAACTACCTTGGCTCGAGTCCCCAAGGCGTCAAGCTCGCGACAATCCAAAAGATCAATCCAATCTACGTGTATTTTTCAATCAACGAACGAGATCTACTCAAGTTTTCGAGTACTGCGGGTAGTCTTGAGCAACGCAAGTCCATGGTTAATAAATTGCCAGTCTCGGTAGCCCTACAAGGGGAGCAGGGATATCCGCATTCAGGTGTTCTTGATTTTGCAGCGAATCTATTAAACACCTCAACGGGTTCCTTGCAATTGCGCGCCGAGCTCCCGAACGCGCAGGTGAAGTTAATACCGGGCCTGTACGCCAAAGTAAAGGTTGAGTACGGTGAGCCGCGCGAAGCGATACTTATTCCTAATGCGACGATACAGACTGATCAGCAAGGCGATTATGTTTTCGTCGTCGATGAGGCAAATAAGGCGATGCGACGCAACGTCAAACGTGGTCAACGGTTTAGTCACTTGATCGAGGTGACCAGTGGCATTGCTGCTAATGACACGGTCATTGTTAACGGCTTTATTAATGTTAAGCCTGGGCAAGTTGTTTCGGCAGAAACGACGACGTTGCAGCCACATTCTCGCTAGTGCGATCAGACTGGATCTTTCATGCTTTCTAAATTTTTCATCGAGCGACCCGTACTCGGTAACGTGATCGCTCTGATCACGATGCTGATTGGCGCAGTATCGATATTTTCATTGCCGATTGCGCAATATCCGCCGATGACGCCGCCGACCGTTCAAGTCACAACGATGTGGCCAGGCGCGAGTGCTTCGCTGGTTCAACGTCTGGTGGCCAGCAACATCGAAAATCAGGTGAACGGCGTAGAGAATATGCTCTACATGCAATCTGACTCGACCAACGATGGGCGCTACACGTTAACGGTGACTTTTCAAGTTGGCACAGACCCAAATATGGCGCAGGTGACGGTGCAGAACCGGGTGGCGATCGCGCTGGCTGCACTTCCCGCTGCGGTTCAAAAGCAAGGTGTGACGACCAAGGTGCAGTCCACTGCGATCTTGCAGTTTGTAACCTTAACTTCTAGTAACCCTGAACATGACGCACTGTTCCTGAGTAACTTTGCAAACCTGCAGTTGCAGAATCGTTTGGCTCGTATTCCTGGTGTTGCGGCTGCTAACGTCTTTGGCGTGGGCAACTACAGCATGCGCATCTGGTTAGATCCCGCTCAGCTCGAGATGCGTGGTCTGTCGCCTACCGATGTGTCGACTGCAATTAGCCGTCAGAACGTCATGCTTGCGGCGGGACAAGTGGGTGCGCCTCCCGTTCCGCTGGGTCAGGATTTTCAACTGACGCTCAATGTGACCAGTGCACTTGACACTCCTGAGCAGTTTGAGCAAATTTTGCTTAAGGTCAATGAGCAGGGTGAAACGACACGTCTGCGTGATGTTGCGCGGGTGGAAATGGGTAGTCAGAACTACAGTCAGTTTTTTCGTTTAGACGAAAAGCCTGCAGGGGGGATTGCAATCTATCAGCAACCCTCTGCTAATGCGATTGATGTGTCGAAAGCGGTTAGAGCCGAACTTGAAGCGGTATCGAAATCGTTCCCAAAGGAAATCAAGTGGGAGATTCCTTTTGACACAACCATGTTCGTATCTGCTTCTATCAATGAGGTGTATCACACGCTCTTCGAAGCTGGGATTCTCGTACTGCTCGTGATTATGCTTTTCTTGCAAGACTGGCGTGCGACGCTCGTGCCAGCGACAACGGTGCCTGTGACGATTATCGGTGCGTTTGCCTGCATGGCAGCCATGGGTTTCTCGATTAATTTGTTGACGCTTTTTGCCATTGTTCTATGTATCGGTATTGTGGTGGACGATGCGATCGTTGTGGTTGAGGGGGTTGCCAAAAAAGTTGAGCATGGTGAGACCCCTCGACAGGGGGCGATCAATGCAATGAATGAGCTCTTAGGTCCGATCATTGGTATTACCCTTGTGTTGATGGCGGTATTTTTGCCAGCATCCTTCATCGCTGGTATCACGGGCCAGATGTACCGCCAGTTTGCACTTGTGATCGCTGCAACGGCGTTGATCAGCGGAATCAATGCTGTGACCCTCAAGCCTACGCAGGCCGCGCAGTTCATCACCCCTAAGAAGCCAAACGCCAAGAAGAACTGGTTCTTCACAATATTTGACTATTATTTTGAAAAAATCTCGAACTGGTATGCCGGGTTGATGCATGTATTGATGGCGCACCGCAAGATGACCTCCTTGGTGGGAGGCTTACTGATCGTCGGCGCAATTGTTGGTTTGATTCGCCTACCTACAGGCTTCATTCCCAATGAGGATCAGGGTTACCTCATCGTATCCGTTCAGTTGCCCGACGCGTCTGCGCTTGAGCGTACGCAATCGGGCATGGCCAAAGTTGTTAAACAGCTTGAAACAGTTCCTGGTGTAGATCGCGTTGTTTCGATCGGCGGTGTCAATGCCCTGAGCAATAACAGTTCCCAATCCAACACTGGTGTGATGTATGTCATTCTGAAGTCCTGGGAGGAGCGGGGTAAGACTAAGGGACAGGACTTAAAGTCCATTTATCTTGGCATGACGCAAGCAATCAAGTCAGTGCAGGAAGTGACTGCGCAGGTATTGCTGCCACCCGCGATTCCTGGCCTTGGATTGTCTGGAGGTTTCCAGATGCAGCTGCTGCTGACAGATGGCAGTAATAATTTCAAAACGCTTGAAGGGGCGGCTGAGCAGTTTCTTGAGGCCGCTCGCAAGCTACCCGAAATCCAAATGATCTTCACGCCGTTTCGAAATAACGTTCCTCAGCTGAAATTGACATTCAACGCAACGCGAGCAGAGACGCTTGGTGTATCTCTTGGTGATGCCTACGATGCGTTGCAAGCATCCGTTGGTTCGACCTACGTGAATCAGTTCTTCAAGTTCGGACAAACCTATCAGGTGTTTTTGCAGGCGGATGGAAAAAGCCGGATGACTGCGGACCAGATCAGTCGGATCTATGTCAAAAACAAGTCTGGCAATATGGTTCCTCTGGGGTCATTTATCGAGATTGTCGAGACCACCGGGCCCGCGATCGCTTCCCAATACAACATCTACCCAACCGCTGCGGTGCTTGGCGCGGCGGCGACAGGATATAGCTCGGGTCAAGTGATTTCGGCGCTTGAACAAATCGCGGCCGTCAATCTACCTGAGTCTGTGACGTACCGTTGGACAGCAATGTCCTACCAGGAGAAGTTAGTCGGCAATACCGTGGTAATGGTATTTGCGTTATCGATTCTGCTTGTTTACTTGGTGCTTGCCGGTCAATATGAGTCGTGGTCTGCTCCGATATCCGTCATCCTTGCTGTGCCGCTAGCCTTAGTGGGCACGGTGATCGCGCTCTTCGCGACGGGCCTGCCAAACAACATTTACGTGCAGATTGGGCTCGTGCTGATGATTGCCTTGGCGTCCAAGAACGCGATTTTGATTGTCGAGGTTGCTCTTGAGGAATGTAAGAAAGGGTTGTCACCTGTGGATGCGGCACTGAAAGCGTCGCATGAGCGCTTTCGGCCTATTGTGATGACCTCCATTGCGTTTATTCTGGGTGTTGTTCCTTTGCTGACAGCTTCGGGAGCAGGCGCTGCTGCAAGGGTATCTATTGGCATCACAGTATTTAGTGGGATGATCGCGTCGACCTGTTTGGCCGTCGCGTTAGTACCCATATTTTTTGTTGAAATTCAAAATATGACACTTAAGCGCCAGGCTAAGCGTGATCAGCAGGCGCCAATGCAATCGGCCGTAGAGCCGCCAAAGGAATAGAAATGACACAGATTTTTAAGGCAGGTGATGCAGTCGGGCTGATTGGTTTGGGCGTGATGGGGCGCGGTGTTGCGCTCAACTTGATTAAATCGGGTTTTAAAACCTACGGCCGGGACGTTAATCCCGATGCGCTTAAATGGCTCGAATCTGAGGGTGGTATTGCCGCTAAAGATGCCAAAGAGCTAGCTGCGCATTGCAAGGTTGTAGTGAGTTTTGTGGTCAATGACAAGCAAACCGAGGAAGTCTTGTTTGGTAAAGATGGTCTTGCCTCGTTGTTAGCTCCCGACTCGGTCTTTATTGCCTGCAGCACGATGCCGCCTAAGTACGTGCACGATCTTGCTGCACGACTAGCCGAGAAGAAAATACATTTGGTCGATGCACCAGTGAGTGGAGGGCAATCCGGCGCGCTGAAGGGTTCGCTCACTGTGATGTTGGCCGGTGATCCGGTCATCTGTGAACGCGTACATCCTGTGTTGTCTAGTTTCGGTGGCAAGATTTTTCCCCTCGGTGCAGAGCACGGCAAGGGCAGCCAGATGAAGGTCATTAACCAATTGTTATGTGGCGTGCATATCGCTGCGGCAGCTGAGGCACTTTCGATGGCACAGCAGAGTGGCTTGCCTTTGGATGTGTCGCTTGAGATCCTAAAGAGTGGCGCGGCGTCTAGCTGGATGCTCGGTGATCGCGGCCCGCGCATGGTCACTCAGGAGTTCGACACCGTGACCTCTGCCGTGGACATATTTGTTAAAGATATGAGTTTGGTGCTGGATAGCGCACGCGAAGGCAAGTTTCCGGCGTCCATGGCGCACGCCGCTTACTTGCAGTTCATCAAAGCGAGTGGCGATGGGCTAGGCAAGCTAGACGATGCAGCCGTTATGCGTAACTACAATAAAAAATAGTCTTAGATTGAGGATAAGGTCATCATGGCAAGAATACCGTATGCAGATTTGAACAACGCTGAAGCGAAGCCGCTTGTTGAGCGGATTGTCGCCGAGCGTGGTGGGGTGCTTCACCTCTATCAGATGCTGCTGCACAGCCCACCGGTTGCAAGCGGCTGGTTAAATTACCTCACGGCGATTCGCCAACAGAGCACGCTGCGTGGTGCGCTGCGCGAGTTGGTGATTATGCGTATCGCGATCTTAAATGGCGCGCCTTACGAGGCAGAGCAGCACGCACCGATTGCCTTGAAAGAAGGCGTGACACAGCCACAACTCAATGACCTTGCGTCCTGGCAAGAATCCCGTTTGTTTGATCCGACCCAGCGTGCGGTTCTAGCGTACACAGATGCCATGACGCGCGATATTCACGTATCTCCGGAAATTTTTGCTGGTGTGAAGGCTGTGCTAAGCGATCGACTGCTTGTTGAACTGACCGCAACAGTTGGTGCCTACAACATGGTTTCGCGTTTTCTTGAAGCCTTGCAAATTCACTCCCACGATCCGCGCTAGCGTGAACGCAAGAGCCAGTCTGCGTGTTTAAGTACTGGTTCGATACGCGTCTCAGGGGTTGATTGCACGCAGAGCGCGATCAAGTGGTCAGCCTCAACCTGTTCTTGCCAGACACTCCAGTTTATTTTGCGCAGTTCTGGGTCATCCACACGGATAAGTGCTGGTGGGTGAATGGCTGTCCTCGGTTTGAATGCAAAGGATTCCAAGGGGCAGGATAGGCCCATCCCAATCGCTTTGATGTATGACTCTTTGAGTGTCCAATACTCAAGAAAGCGCGCGCTTTTTTGATGCTCGGGCTGCGCAATGAAATCAAGCACCTCTTCAGGCGCGAAAAATCTCTCTGCGATATCTGCGTTAGTCTCTTGACGCCCAAGATATTCCACGTCCACGCCAAGCTCGCGATTGAAGGCGAGCGCAAGCACAGCCATCCCATTGGTGTGTGAGAGATTGAACCGCAAGTCGACATCGGCAGGCAGATTTGCGATGTGAGGCTTGCCATAGTCGTTAACGGCAAACTCCCATTTTTCTGGCGCGCGGTCCGCCCATAAACTCAGTGCGCCTCGCATTAAAGCGTGACTGACTAGGTAAGTATGACGATGTGTATCGAAGCGAAACCGATCATGAACGGCTCTTTCTTGTGGTGAGAGCCATGAGAGGAACTCAGCACAACGCTCTGGATCAGAGACAGAGTCTGGCGCAATGTGCCAGACCAGTACTCCATCGAAGGGCGTTGGTGAGGGAGCTGGTTGCAATCGCTTAGTCAGCCTTGATGTTCGCTTTGCGCACTAGATCTTGATACGCATTGATCTGCGACTGTATGTACTGGCCAAAGGCGGCGGGGGTTGGGCTGGGTGCCATTTCAATACCGAGTGCAATAAATCGCTTTTGAATCTCTTGCGACGTCAGTATTTTGCTGATCTCAGCATGCAATTTATTAATGATTGCGGGTGGTGTTCCTGCGGGTGCAAAGATTCCGTTGAACGTTGAGTCATCAAAACCCTTGAGTCCCGACTCATCTAAGGTCGGGACATTAGGCAGGATCGGGGAGCGAGTTTTGCTTGTGACACCGAGGGCGACTAGCTTGCCTTCCTTTACATACTTTGCTGAAGTGCTGACCTGATCAAACATAAAGGGAATCTGACCACCTAAGAGATCAACCATTGATTGGGCGTTGCCTTTGTACGGCACGTGCAAATACGATACTTTGGCTGCATCGCTGAAAAGTTCTGCCGCAATATGACCTGTCGAGCCATTGCCTGATGAGGCATACGCCATGCTGCTGGGTTGTGCTTTAGCAAGCGCAATGAACTCTTTGAGCGTTCTTACTTTAACTTTCTCCGGATTCACAACTAACACCATAGGAATCTGGCAAGTCAGGGTGATGGGGGTGAAGTCCTTCATCGGATCGTAGCCGGCATTCTTCACCAGAATGGAGGCCGTCACAAAAGTTGTGGAGTGCGCGAGCAAGGTGTAGCCGTCGGCGGGAGATTTTGCGACGAGATTGGTGCCGAGCAGACTGCTTGCTCCGGGACGATTCTCGACAATTACCTGCTGTCCGAGAGCCTTTGATAAAGGCTCAGCAATACTTCTGGCAACGATATCCACGTTGCCGCCCGCAGCGACGGGGACAATCAGGCGAATAGGTCGGTTCGGATAGTTCGCCGCATCCTGCGCATAGCTGCAGAAAAAGCCCAAACACAGCGATAGACCGGTCAGGAATCGTTTCATGGATGTTCCTTCAATAAAAATTAAAAGTCGTACAAGCGGGCCGGGTTATCAACCAGGATTTTCTTGGCGATATCGTGCGTACGTGCCCAGCGTGCGACGCGTCGAATAGCG
>CAIYWO010000510.1 GCA_903929925.1 uncultured beta proteobacterium
CAATGCCGTGCTTGCGCAAAAGAATTGCAATGACCACGAGCGCGGGGAGAACGGCGGTGTACTTTGACAGACCGGCCAACCCCAGGAGCAGGCCAAGGATGAGCCAATGTTTAAGTGAGGTGGCCTGCGAATCGCGCGGCGTTATCGCGAGCGTGAGTGTGCTTTGCATAATCAGCAAAGTCAGTGCCATCAGCAGCGTGTCTGGCAACAAGCCTACGGCAAGTACGTGCATGAGGGGTGCGCAAAGCATGAGCGCGACGGCCCAGAGCCCCGCCGTTTCTTTTGCGGAGGGCGAGTAGTTCCAGCTGGGAACCATGGCGTTAACGTTAACGGCGAGTCTGCGCGCGAGAAGACAGGAGGCGAGCCATAGTGCTTGGGGAATAAAACGCACGATGGCGTCTGGCGCACCGAGCGAAACAAGCGGCCATTGAAGCCAGCCTACGAGCGGAGGGTGATCAAAATAGCTCCAGTCGAGTCGCACTGCATAGTAGGCGTAATGAGCCTCATCGACAGAGAGGGTCAGAAGCGTAGCGAACCCGACATGAACCAATACGCCTAGCGCAAGCAATCCGAGCAGCCGACGTGTTGGCTGCCACGCAGGCGTGGAACCGTCAGGGAGGCTTGTGTGTGCCACGGTGCTGCTGTCTATTGCGCTTGAACGGGTAACACGCGCCAGGTGATCTGTCGCTTACCGTCCTGGGCGAGGATCTTTACGTTGACGCGCTGAACCACAAACCCCTCGGGTAAGTTCGCTACTCCGCTGATGGGTAAGTAATGATTGAACTGCACGGCAGAGCGAGGTGTTGGAATAGTTTCAACGCGCCCGGTCGGCCAGCGGCCCTCGTAAGAGAGCTCTAGCCACCCTGTGAAGTCCTGCTTCTCTGGCTTGGCGCGAAGTAACCAGATGAGATACGACAGTTGCCCGCCTTTTTTTGCTTGATTGAAAGTGCTGGTGCTCACGCCGACGACGCCGTAGCGCGGGTCGAAAGGTAGCGTTTGAACCAGCAGGTTCAGTTGCTCTTTCATGGGGGTGATGATTGCTTGAGCTGTCGAGAGCTCTTCGCGCAGGCTTTTGATGATGTCCGCGTTCTGCATGCGCTCGCCCTCGAGCGAACGCGCATGGTTATCTACTTGCGTTTGTAAGGCCTGGCGCTCAGCCGAGACGAGCTTTAATTCGTCCGTAAGTTTTTGTGCTTGTTCAGTTGTTAGACGTTTAGCGCCGTAACTGGCTTGCAGAAAAAGTACGCCACCGCCGCCTAGAAGTACGCCTAGGAGCAGAACAATGAGCCAGCTTGGGATGCGACGCGGGCGACGCCGTGTGTCGTACGGAGCGGGCTTGAAAACCGAACGTTTTGCTTGAACGCGAATGACCATTGGGAGTTAGAGTTGCTGCTTGAGTCTGTATTCTAACGCCGCGAGACGCTCGGGTGTGCCAACGTCGAGCCAGAAGCTCTCATGTAGATCGCCGATTATTTTTTTCTCTGTCATCGCTGCTCGCAAAAGCGGCGCTAGCTTGGCGGGTTGTCCAATCGCGGTGTCCGCGAAAAGGGCAGGTTGATAGACACCAATGCCAGAAAATGTCTTGAGCATCCCAGTCTGGTCACTTAGATGTCCATCCTCGAGTCGCGCGAAGTCTCCCTGGGGGTGATGCTCAGGGTTTTCGACTAGCAGGAGCCAGGCAAGATGTTTGGTTCGAGCCAGCTCTTGAGCAATGGCGTGGGCAGCAATTGGATTCCAATCGCACCAAATATCGCCGTTGATGACTAAAAACGGTTCCGGTCCCAGGAGCGGTCCTGCGGTGGCTATTCCGCCAGCTGTTTCTAGTGCGACCGTCTCAGGTGAGTACTGAATTCGAACGCCGAACGCAGAACCATCGCCGAGCAGGTCTTCAATCTTTTGTCCAAGCCAGGCGTGGTTGATGACAACGTCGGTGATCCCGGCCGTGGCGAGTTTTTCAAGATGCCAAACGATGAGCGGTTTGCCCGCAACAGGTAGTAGCGGCTTGGGTAGGTGGTCGGTTAAAGGACGCATGCGTTCGCCCCGACCTGCTGCCAAAATCATCGCGCGCATCAGAAGGTGTACCCGACTTTGGTTTGGACCTGATCCAGTTGATCGAGGACGCGTAGTAAAGGTTTGAAGGCGATGTACCGGCCAGCGACTTGCCTGACATACTGATTCACGCGTGGCATGTGTGCGAGATACGAGGCCTTGCCATCACGGTGGTTCAGGCGAGCGAATACCCCGAGAATCCGAAGGTTGCGCTGTAGGCCCATCCACTCATAGTCTCGGTGAAAATCGGCAAAGTCAGCAGGCACGGGTAAATTGCTTTTGCGGGCCTGCTCCCAATAGCGGATTGCCCAGTCGATTTGCTGGGGCTCTTCCCAGGTGGTTCTGGCGTCCATGACAATAGAGGCGAGATCGTAGGTGATGGGTCCCGCGACCGCATCTTGAAAGTCGAGGATTCCCGGGTTTGCACCAAATTTTTCGTCTTCGCACAGCATTAAGTTGGGCGAATGAAAATCTCTGTGCACGAAAACTTGAGGTTGCGCTGCGTTGTGTTTGACCAACACGTCGAAAACGCCATCAAGAGATTGCAAGATTTCTGGGGTGAGTGTGGTTTTGCAGTGCACGCTTGTGTACCACTCTGTAAATAGACCGAGCTCCTCCTTGAGACGCTCAGTGTCATAACGAGGTAGCCCTTGGACGTTGGCTGCCTGCATACGAACAAGGGCTGAGAGCGCGTCACGGTACATTTTCTGTAAGGTGGAATCCTCTACACCTTTGATGATTTTGTTGTAGTAAGTTGTTGGACCAAGGTCGGAAAGCAGTAAAAAACCCTGATCTAGGTCTTGTTCGATGATCTTTGGAACGTTCAGGCCCACTGCCGCTAAACGGTCTGCAATATCGACAAACGGCCGACAGTCCTCTTTAGGTGGTGGAGCATCCATCACGACCAGGGTCCCGCCAGCAGACTCTATTCGGAAATAGCGTCGAAAGCTGGCATCGCTTGAAGCCGGAGCAAGCGTGTCAATTTTTAGACCTAGTTTCTGAGGAATTTGATTTAACCAATTGACTAATAATGGTATTCTTTGATCTGACATTGTCTAAAAAACCCTAAATTTGACTGTATCTGAACGCAGTATAGGAACTATAATAGCTCTGAAGCGGCGAGGGTTTGCCGGATTTTGACGACAAACTTTGGGCAAAACTGCCCTGAATAGGTGACTGTTTAAAGCGTGCTGTTTATTTTTGCTCTAATTTTTCTTGCAACGACTCTGGGAATAAGTGTGGGGGCTGTGCAAGCCCAAAACACCGAGACAATCTCAGGCGATGCGCCTAATCAGGCGGCCTCCGGGCAGGCGCCTCCCAAAAAAGCACCCCCAAA
>CAIYWO010000511.1 GCA_903929925.1 uncultured beta proteobacterium
ATGGTTCTGCGTTTGGCGTTCGAATTCAGTACTCACCCGAGACCGTCGCACTAGAAACAGCTGGCGGAATAGCCACCGCAGGACCGCTCCTGGGACCGGAACCGTTTTTAGTCATCAACGGCGATATTTGGTGTGATTGGAATCCAATTGCTGCCCACGCCATTGCTCAAGAGCTGGCTCGAACCAAACATCTTGCCTGGCTCCTGCTAGTCGAAAACCCTGAGCATCACCCCCAGGGAGACTTCGCGCGACTCGAAGATGGACATCTAAGTGACCAAACTGGGATGTTCAAGACATTTTCTGGCATTGGCGTCTATCAACCCGCCCTTTTCTCGGACACCGCGATTGGACAACCCGCCAAACTCGCGCCGCTTTTGCGAGCAGCCATGATGGAGAAAAAAATAATCGGCGATCTACATGAGAGCTTCTGGCTCGACGTTGGCACACCCGAACGTCTCGCGGCGTTAGAATACAGACTCAAGCAGAAACTCTAAATCCCAATGGTCATTCGCGTTCAAGCAAAACGTTCGGTTTTCAAGCCCGCTCCGTACGACACACGGCGTCGCCCGCGTCGCATCCCGAGCTGGCTCATTGTTCTGCTCCTAGGCGTACTTCTAGGTGGCGGTGGCGTACTTTTTCTGCAAGCCAGTTACGGTGCTAAGCGCCTAACAACTGAGCAAGCACAAAAACTTACGGACGAGCTAAAAATCGTCTCGGCTGAGCGCCAGGCGTTGCAAACGCAAGTCGACAACCACGCGCGTTCGCTCGAGGGCGAGCGCATGCAGAACACAGACATCATCACAAGCCTGCGCGAAGAGCTCTCGACGGCGCAAGCAATCATCGCCCCCATGAAAGAGCAACTGAACCTCTTGGTTCAAACGCTACCTTTCGACCCACGCTACGGCGTTGTCGGCGTGAGCACCAGCACTTTCAATCAAGCAAAAAAAGGCGGGCAGCTTTCGTACCTCATCTGGTTACTTCGCGCCAAACCAGAGAAACAAGACTTCACCGGATGGCTAGAGCTCTCTTACGAGGGCCGCTGGCCGACCGGACGCGTTGAAACCATCCCAACACCTCGCTCTGCCGTGCAATTCAATCATTACTTACCTATAAGCGGAGTAGCGAACTTACCCGAGGGGTTTGTGGTTCAGCGTGTCAACGTAAAGATTCTCGCCCAGGACGGTAAGCGACAGATTACTTGGCGCGTGTTACCTGTTCAAGCGCAATAGACAGCAGCACTGTGGCACACACGAGCCTGTCTGACGGTTGCACGCCTGCGTGGCAGCCGACACATCGGCTGCTCGGGTTGCTCGCGCTAGGCGTGTTGATTCATGTCACGTTCGCGACCCTTCTGACACTCTCTGTCGACGAAGCGCATTACGCCTACTACGCAGTGCGCCTGGACTGGAGCTATTTTGATCACCCTCCGCTCGTAGGCTGGGTTCAATGGCCGCTTGTCGCGCTCGGTGTACCAGACGCGATCCTGCGGCTCATTCCCCAAGCACTATGGCTTGCCTCCTGTCTTCTCGCGCGCAGACTCGCTCTTGACGTTAACGCCATGGTTCCCAGCTGGAACTACTCGCCCTCCGCAAAAGAAACGGCGGGGCTCTGGGCGGTCACGCTCATGCTTTGCGCACCGCTCATGCATGTACTTGCGGTAGGCTTGTTGCCAGACACGTTGCTGATGGTACTGACTTTGCTGATCATGCAAAGCACACTCACGCTCGCGATAGCGCCGCGCGATTCGCAGGCCACCTCACTTAAACATTGGCTCATCCTTGGCCTGCTCCTGGGGTTGGCCGGTCTGTCAAAGTACACCGCCGTTCTCCCCGCGCTCGTGGTCATTGCAATTCTTTTGCGCAAGCACGGCATTG
>CAIYWO010000512.1 GCA_903929925.1 uncultured beta proteobacterium
GACAGGTGACATCGGTCGCGGCGCATTATTGATTCGCGATTTGCCTTCAAGTTTTCTTGTGCTCAGCGGAGATGATGCAACGGCTGCAGCATTAATTTTGTTGGGCGGCCGAGGCAATATTTCCGTAACAGCAAATATCGCCCCAAGGGCGATGCATGACATGTGTGCGGCTGCATTAAAGGGCGATGTTGCCAAGGTGCGCGAGATCAACGGGTTACTAGGACCGCTGAATAAGTTGCTGTTTGTCGAGGGCAACCCTGTTCCCGTCAAATGGGCGTTGAACCAAATGGGACGGATTCCCAAGGGCGTTCGGCTGCCTTTGGTCGAACTGAGTGCGCAGTTTCATGCACCACTACGGGCCGCAATGGTTCAGGCAGGATTGCTCTAAGATGAAAACCCAAGGCTCTAAATTGAAACTCTTGAATGTGACAGCTCTGCTGGGACTCGTCTTGCTTGGCGGTTGTGCGCAAATGCGTTCGGTACTCGACGGTGACAATTCCGTTGACTACAAGAGCGTGGTGATGACTGACCCCTTGAGTATTCCTCCCGACATGACGCAAGCCGCAAGTGACCCGCGCTATCGTGCGCCGGCAGGCGGCACAACGACGTTCAATCAGTTTCAGCAGGCTGGACAGCAGGCTGCTGCCAAGGGTGCGACGGCGGCTCAGTCAGCGGTGTTGCCTACGCGCAGCGACATGCGTGTGATGCGCGATGGCGATTTGCGTTGGTTGTCGGTTGATATGCCTGCAGACAAAGTGTTTTCGCTGTCTGCTGATTTCTGGAGCGAGAACGGTTTCACACTGGATGTGACGGATCCAAAAGCAGGCATCTTGGTAACAAACTGGGCTGAGAACCGCGCCAAAATCCCAGAGAGTTGGATTCGCCAATTACTCGGTTCGGTTTTGCAGGGATTGTGGGATAGTGGCACACGTGACAAGTTCCGTACGCGCATTGAGCGCGCAGGGAGCCGAACCGAGGTTTATATCTCGCATCAGCACATGGATGAGATCGCAACTGGCTCGGACGGCACCGATATCCGTTGGGTGCGTGGTAAGGAAGATCCGGGTCTAAATGCAGCGATGCTTGCCCGTCTGATGGTTTTCATGGGTGAAGACGTTGACGGGGCACGTAGGAAAATGGCGCAATCTGTGGCCAACCCCCAAAGTCCCAAGGTTGTGGCGCCCACGACTGACAAGTCGGTACTCCTGATTAGCGAAAACTTCGATCGCGCCTGGCGCCGTGTTGGTGTTGCACTTGATTCGGGTGGTTTTGCCGTGGATGATCGTGATCGTTCCGCTGGCGACTACTATGTGCGTTATGTTGATAGCGACACGGGGTTCAAGCGTGAAGATCCTAACTTCCTGAGTCGCTTGTTCGGCGCTAAGGATCCAGGCAAGGCGCCCACATATCGGGTTCATCTAGTGGCGCGTGGCAATGAGACGGAAGTCACTGTACTGAACGACAAAGGCGAGCGGGATGAAAGTGCTACGGCCAAGCGCTTGCTCGCCGTGCTGGCAGACAAAATCTAACTGTTTAGTGTCGTTTTTTTGTTAGACGACTCCGTAACATGAGGTTTTGCGAGCACGGTAGCGATTGATAAGTGTAGATTGACGGGTTGTGTGCTGCTTTAAGATTAACTTCATGTGCACATGACTAGTTAGATGCTAGTGCTTGATATATTCGTAAAGGAAAGAAAGTGGTTGATAAATCAGTAACCCGCGTTGATGCCTACACAATTGATGGTGATCGCTTCAAAGTCATCATGAACGATGAGGGGCAATACTCAATTTGGCCAGAGAAAAAGCCAATCCCAGAGGGATGGCACGATCAGGGCTTTGCGGGTACGAAAGGTGAAGTCACCCAGTATATTGATCAGCACTGGACTGATATGCGACCGGCCAGCTTGCGCAAAGCGATGGCTGCGGTTACGAAATAGGTGTAAAAAGATGCGAACAATCGCTGTTGCGAATCAGAAAGGTGGTTGCGCCAAGACAACCACTGTTGTGAATCTAGCGGCTGCGCTTGCGGAGAAAAAGCTTCGTGTCTTGGTTTTGGACTTAGACCCTCAAGGTAACGCAACGCAGTGGTTAAATGCCTCTGGCCCAGTTGATGGAGCGTTTAGGCTTTTGACGGATACACAGCCACTGGATGAATTGATAGGCAACTCCGGTACGCCAAATGTTGGTGTCATCGCAGCAAGCCAAGACCTTGCTAATGTCGAAAAAGCACTCGCCGGAAAGTTAGCGATTGATTCAATCTTGAAGCGGCGCCTGTCAAAGCTAGCTGGTACAAGCTGGGACTACTTGCTTATCGATACGCCACCGACTTTAGGGGTCGTAACACTCAACGCATTGGTCGCCTCGAAAGAGTTGCTTATTCCAGTGACGACGCATGTGCTTACCCTCTCTGGTGTGGCACAACTCATGGCGCTCGTCGCTGAGATCCAAGAGGTATTAAATCCTGAGCTTGAAATTTTGGGTTTTCTGGCTTCTCGCGTTGATGCTCGGACCAAGCATTCCAAAGAAGTATTGGAATTGCTGACAGAACGATTCGGCACTCAGGTTCTCTCCACTGTGATTAGGGAAAATATTCGGTTGGCGGAGGCACCCTCCTATGCAATGCCAGTTATTGAGTACGATCAGAATTGCGTAGCTTCGGTTGACTATCGCTCGCTTGCAAAAGAAGTCATTCGGCGTCGGAAGGAATAAACATGGCCACTACGCGTTCAAAGAAAACAATCAAATTTAATCCACTTGCCGCTAGCGAGTCCGGAACAACGAAACGAACAGGTTTGTTGCCGAGTTCATCTGTAGAGGCGGCAAAGCAAAATAGTGGTGCGAGTCGGGCTAAGCCGGAGTCCAAAGCGAAACCAGTCAGTAAGGCCTCAAAGCCCAACGTTGCAGTTGAGTCGAAGCGAGCCGTTACAAAACAAAGTAATGAAAAAATAAAAATCGATAAGCCGATTGCCACAAAAGCTGCTGCTGAACAAGCTCCGAAAAAAACGTCCAAATCAAAAGTCAAGGCACCTGTCAGTGCTAAGCCGCCCGTCGCAAACGTCAGCAATGATCTGGATGCGGGCAAATCGGCCGCCCAGAGCCCGATAGTAGATAAGCCTCCAACAATCAAGCAGCCGGCAGATCTTAGTTCCCCTGCGGCTGAGGATGTTCATGACGGCCCGCCCGCGGCTGAAAAAGAAAACCAATCTTCCCGAGCTGGTCAAGGCAAGGCCTATTTTGACTGGTTGTATCGTAAGCCTTCAGTTCGGGTGAGAGATGGGAAGGTAATAGGTGCGCATGAGATCGTTCGTGGCCCTCAACTTGATGGTTATGGTTTTTACGAAGCGGACGGAACTTTTGTTTCTCTGATGCATTTGGAAGGGCCTGTTGACCAACCGGAGACGAATTTTTTGCCGCTCGCCTTGACTGGATTTGCGGTGGGCGGTGCGCTCGGCCTCGTGGCGGCCTCTCTGCTCAATACTCGTAAGCATTCTATTTTCTTATCGCGGCAACCCTCGGGCGAACACAAATATGTGTTGCTTGATTCAAAAAGTATTGAACATATCAAGCGAATGGTGCACGTTTCATCGTGCTAGTTGATCTTTGTGTTTTGGTAAGACCTTGCCCAGATAAGATCGACTCCAATGTATTGACTTATAGTTCATTAAATAGGTGACTGTTATGACTGAATCGAAGAAATCATCTAGTGCTCCGAGCAGCGATGCCGCAAACCAGCAGTTTGAAGCTGAATATAAGAGTGAAGCCGCCTTAGTAACGACAGCGGCCTTATCTGAAAAAGATTTTCAAAGATTATTGGCTGATCGGATTGTAAAAAATTGGTCTCAATGGGGAATGGTGGCTGGGTTCATTCCGGTTCCATTTCTGGATCTCGCAACGATTTCTGGGCTCCAGATCAAGATGGTCTACGATCTGTGTAAAGTTTACGATGTCCCATTTAAGCAAAGGCAGGTTCGCGCAATTCTGTCTGGGTTGGCTGGTGGTGGCGTAACAACCGTGTCATCCGCGGCGTTGTCTGCAACTTTAATCAAGCACATTCCAATCATCGGATCTTCGCTTGGTGCAATTACTCAGCCTGCATTGTCTTACGCTACGACTTATGCCATTGGGACTGTGTTTGTGCGCCACTTTGAATCGAATGGCACCTTGATGTCAATGTCTGCCAAAGCGTTAAAGGCTAGTTATCACGAGCAAGTTCTTAAGGCTAAAGCTATGTTCAATAAAGTGGAGGGCGTCGTGGCTCCAACCGTTCCGTCGGCGACTTAGCTATGTCGAGGGTTGATGTGAATCACGATTGAATGGATTGAAAAAATGAGTAGTGGTCGTCAGATGTCAGAGTTGGTCAAGCTAGTACAGCAGTACAGCGGCCTGAGTCTGCGTCGCATTATCTCTGTCGCAGCGCTGGCCGGCTTGTCCAGTACTGCCTTGATTGCCCTTGTGAATTATGCTGCTGCGCGCGTAGCGGAACACGAAACTCCATTGTGGGCATTTTTTGTTTTTGTACCGCTATTAATATGTTACGCCGTATTGTTGCGTGTCAATAATTCAGAAAGTATTACCGCCACACAGACGCTTATCCATCGAATTCGTATGCGAGTAATGGGTGAAGTGCTCAAGACGGACCTCTTGACGCTGCAGAAGATAGGGCCTCCACACATCTTGACTATTTTGAGTCGCGACACTCTCACGATCAGCCAGGGGGCGACGATGTTTGTGCCGACCTGTCAGGCAGCAGCGATGTTGTGTTTCTCGATCACTTATCTATTCTTTATGTCTTTTGTGGCTGGATTGGTCACGCTCATTTTTGGTCTTGCGGTGATTGTGTATTTTTCTCAGAGCTTCACGACAACGCATGGCATGTTGACAGAGGCTTGGGCGGAGGAGGGGCGGTCGGCCGACCAAATCTCTGACTTTCTTTCGGGTTTTAAAGAGATAAAGATGAACTCGGCCCGTGCGTTTGATATCAGCAGCGACATTATCGCTAGCTCACGTCATGTGGCAAACGTAAAGTCCTCAGCGCTCGTGCACTTGTCGAACGGCTTTGCCTCCATTCAAGTCATGATTTACGTTTTAGTTGGTGTGACGATATTCGTAGTCCCTGTGCTCGCAACGGACTTCAGCAGTAACGTGGTATCTGTCGCAACAACTGTGCTGTTTATCGCAGGCTCCTTGACAGGTGTCATCACGTCATTGCCTTTGCTCTCTCAGGCCAACACGGCCGCAGAGGAAGTGAATCGCTTCATGCAAGAGTTAGAGAAGATTAACAAACCGACAGCGGCAGAAAATGAGCATGTCGAGCCAACTGTTCAAAAGATTACGATTGAAAATGTTACCTATCGGTTTGCGGGTAAGGCCGGCATTTCGCCCTTTGTCTTGGGTCCGATTAGTTGTCAGTTCGAAGCGGGTAACGTTTATTTTGTTCGTGGTGGTAATGGCTCGGGCAAAACCTCGTTTATTAGGATTTTGACTGGTTTGATAGCCCCCGATTCCGGACGTATTTATTTGAATGGTACGGAGATCGACGCGGCGCATTCTCAAGCATATCGCGATTTATTCTCTGCGATTTATAGTGATTTTCATTTATTTAGAAAGCTCTACGGCATGTATGACGCGACAGAAGAAGAGGTCGAGGAGTGGTTGAAAAAGCTAGAGCTTCCTGAAAGAATTAAGTTCTCGAATCATACTTTCAGCGATTTGAACTTATCTACAGGACAGAAAAAACGTATCGCGCTTATTGTCTCGATAATGGAAAGACGTCCTATCATTATCTTAGATGAGTGGGCGTCAGATCAGGATCCCGAGTTCCGTAAGTTTTTTTATGAAAAAATTATTCCTGAGCTACGTGCAATGGACAAAATAGTGATTGCGATTACGCATGATGATCACTATTTCCATTTGGCAGATCATTCGCTAATGATCGATCACGGCAAGCTCGTGAAGTTTGATTAATTGGGCAACCTACTATGAGTAGATTTTCGGGGTACTTCAGAGGCTTACTGCTGGCCTATATTGCGTTTTTGCGATCGCATGCGGTTTCTATAGTCGTTTTGGTGATGTTGACCTTGGGTGTTGTCGTCGTCTTCTGGCCGTATTCTGTTCACATGATCCCTGCCGGCAATCTGGGTATTCTGTATAAACGATTAGGGACCGGTACGGATTTAGATGAAGTATACAAAGAGGGTCTACAGGTAACCTGGCCGTTTAACACCATGACGATTTACGATGCTAAGGTTCAACAAAAGACGACGGATATTGAAGTGCTGACATCAGATCGGTTGAAGTCAAAAATGACTCTGTCTTTCCAATATGTCATCTATCCGTTTAACCTCCCATTGCTGCACAAGTTTGTTGGACCAGACTATTACGAAAAAGTCATTCTGCCGATTATTGAATCTTCCGCACGAGAATCGGTGGCTCAATATTCTTCGGTCGATGCTTTTACGAAAGATATACAAAAAATTAGTCAGACAATATCTCTTGACACGACAAATGTCATTCTCAAGAAAATTACGCCTACTGGCTTGACGGACGTGCGTTTGCTCACGATCAGTGATGTTCAGGTGATCAAGTTTAGCTTTCCGTCTGAATTAGAAGCTGCGTTACAAAATAAGGCAGTGGAACATGTAAAGTCCGAGGCGTATCAGTACCGCATCGTGACGGAAAAGCTTGAGGCCGAGAGGAAGCGAATCGAGGCTGCGGGCATTCGTGACTTCCAAGCCATCGCAGAGAGTGGTCTAACAGAGAACTTCTTACGCTACAAAGGTATAGAAGCGAGCGCGAGCTTAGCTAATTCTAATAACAGCAAAGTGCTAATTTTTGGCTCGGGATCTTCTGGGCTGCCATTAATTATGGGTGGTACTGAGGTACTGAAGTAAGTCCCCAGTGTGGTTGTTAATCGTCTGTTTGAACGTATATGTTGTAGGCGTCGTCGAACACAATATTGAGAGTAAAACTATTGGCAGGCTCTGCCTTAATAGTTAGTGTACGGTCAAGAAGATAGCTCTCGTACTTCCAACCCACCGGTGGGTTTAACAATGGGCCGATCAGAGAGAGCGTATTTTTATTGACGTTCTCAATCACCCTTTTGGTGTAACCGAACATCACGTAGCGATCTCCTTCGGGAGTGACCAGGCGGTGGACTGGCTGACCGATGTTCCAAATATAGTGTATGGGACTTGTTAACTTAAAGGGTTTGTATTCACTCGCCACAACGCTTCCTTGCTGTAAGCCTTTATTCGCAATAGCGTCGCGGAAGTTTATGTCAATGTACCCAACAGGTGACAGCATCAAGTTGCCGACGCGGACAAATGGTTTTGGAATCGTGGCGAGGTTCACATCCATTAGGTAGCGATGCGCGCCCCCGCGTATGACAAACAACGGTTGCTGCACGGCTCTGAACTGAGCCTCTATTGAGGTGGTAGTGAGGCTATTAAAATGGTCTTCATCGCAATCTTGTGACAAGCCCAGCGTTGAGTACTGTGTGAGACGAACTCCACGTGCAGCTATGCTGAAGTTACCCACAAATACTGAACATACGGTTCCGGTTCTGTGCGCTGCGAGGGTTTGAGAGGTTTTTAATGCTTGTGGCGCGCTACCAGCAGTCGGTGGCGAGCCGGCGGCGGGCTGTGCGACACCACCAGGTGGTGCTGAACCCCCCGGCGGGCCAGGCGGAGGCGCAGAGGGCGCTGCAGCAGGCGGTGCGGCCGGCGGCCCAGAGGGGGCGGGTTGTGCAGAGGGCTGTGATACAGCTAGAAAACTGCTCAAGGTAAGGAGTGCAAGTAGTGTTTTTTTTACGATCACTCTTTTTGTCCTTAGATTTTGTTTCAACGAAGTTGTTGATGTTGAATGCGGATGTCTTGTGCGAAATCTCACGATGCTTGTATGATAGCAAAGATCGAACGGATACCATAGACTCTACTGTTTTAGTTATGCTGAACACTTAACGGGTCAACTCAGCTAATAGTTTCGTCAGACTCGCACCGAGGTAAAAAAATGACTGTCCTTGTTGTTATCAAGATTTTGCTGGTTGGCGCGTTGTTGGGCGGCTTCATTATGTTCTCTTTGTATCGGCACAAGCAGCAAGTTGCAGCCGGTAAAAAAGTGAGCGTGTTAGGGACTTTATCTGGATTTATTTTGCGCGTGGTATTTATAGGTGCGGCGGCCATACTAGGCTTTTGGTTTGTCACGAAGTTTTTAGCGTGAATCTAGCGTGACTACGTTGTGATCGTCGTTGGAAACGGACTTGCAGTTTAATTTTTTGCTGAAATAATTTTGGAGCATTGATAATGCGTCGCGTTTATTTTGCAGGTCTTTTGACTCTGCTTTTGGGATTAGCTGGTTGTGGGTCAATGAATTCCATGACCTTTCGCAGTATGTCGTCCGCGTATCGTGAAGTGGTGGAGTCGTACAGTAACGACAACATCTTAATTAACATCGTACGCGCATCTCAAAAAATGCCAGTCAGTTTCCTGGATATCCCATCGATTATGGGAACGGGCAACGTTA
>CAIYWO010000513.1 GCA_903929925.1 uncultured beta proteobacterium
ACCCACCGGCTGCATCAACAGACTTGAATAACTGGTGCAGCACACTACGCACCACACGCTGAATGCCAGAGTGTGAATCGTGACGATGCAACTCAGTGATGTCGACAAACAAAACGGGGCGGGGATCTTCACGCGGCACCACAGCAGCCACGAGCGCAGCGACTTCACGCAGCTCAAGGTCTGTACGTTCGGGTGTTTGTGGCAGTGCTGCGATGCGTTGCGGCAAGATGCGACGCAAGTCGAGTGTACGAGCAGCCGCTCGCCTTGGTGCAAAAGCATGTTGGGTGTCGAGTTGTTCCAACACGCCTAAAGCACGCTGTGCGGTTTGATCCCAAGAGAACTGTTTTAACTGCTCGCGACTATGCGAGAGCAAGCGCGCGCGAAACGCTTCATCTGTTAACGCTTGCTCAATCTTTTGAGTGATCGCTGATACCGAGAACGGATCAAACAAGGCTTCGGGGTTACCAATAACCTCTGGGACACTGGAGTAGTTTGAACCAATCGCCACCGCGCCACAGGCCATGGCCTCGAGCGCAGTCAGGCCAAAGCCTTCGCAATACGTCGGCAATATATGGGCGCGACACAAGCCATACAGTGCGCTGAAATCTGTATCGGATACACGACCCGTCACGATCACATGATCACCGGCCAAGCCCGCAGCGATGATCTGCTGATCTAACAAAGCACGTTGAGGGCGATTCATGCCCCCGGCAAGGACGAGCTGATGTGCGTTGCGGATGGCGGGCGGCAAGGCTGCATAGGCCGCGAGTAAGCGTTCAATATTCTTGCGCGGATCAAAGGCGCCGGTGTACAGCAGGAAAGGGCGGGTGATCGAAAACTTTGCACGTGTGGCTGCCGCTTCCGTTTCGGTTAGGTCCCGTGGAACAGTTTCTTCACCAATCGCAGCCGAAATATTAGTCACAGAAGCGGACGGCAAACCGAGTTGTTCGATCCCATCACGACGCGAGGATTCAGAGATCGCCAACCAGTAATCTGCGCGGCGCAGCTGATGCAGACGCTCGTAATACCAATCTAGCGTGACGGGATCTGTCAGGTATTCGCTTGTATAAAGCAGCGGGATCAAGTCGTACAGAATCGCGACCGTATAGGTCGGCGTGAGCTGCCCGATGCTAACGACGGTGTTGTCACCAGGGCTATCGACAACGCTCGTGGCAATTACCACGTCCGCATCCAGCTGCGCGATGAAGGCTTCGCGCAATAGCTCAGACACTTGTTGGCGCCAGCGATTTTGTGGTTTGCGCTCATCGGTCGGGCCAATACCGGACCACACTCGCACAGAACAACCTGCCAACTGTTCACCGAGCGCTGCTTTGACAGGTGCAATGGTGTCAGGGAATAAATCGCTGAGCAATACGATGACTTCGTGTTGCGGGCGCCGATCAATCAGTGCTTTAACCAGCGCTTTAACAAACGCAAGCGAGTAACGTCCGATACCGCGGTAACGGCTTTCGTTCTGCACACCCTGCAAATCGATCACGATCCTCACGACTTGGGTGCCTCTTTTTGCCGTTGCAGTTCAGTCGTAATCTGCACAGCCTCTGGGCTGAGTGTCGTAAGACGTGCCTGCACGCGCTGCGCTTCGTTTAGCACTGCTGGGTCGATCTCAACAGGGATGACCTTAGGCTCAACCACACGCCCCAACGAAACAAAATAGTGCGTCAAACCAAGCTTATTGGAAACCTTATGGCAGAAGCGCTGTAAGGCAGGTTTGGCTGCAAACAGTCGCAACACGCGCTGCACAATAATCCGTGTGAATTTTTCTTTGAAGGCACTGATGCGTTCGCCCACGCCTTCGTCTGCCAGCCGTTTAGCTTGATTGTCCGCCCAGCGAATTGGTCGACTCAGCTTCCAAAGCACGGAGTCTTCTAACTCCTTAATGGCGGTCTCGAGTTTTAACTCTGTCGCTGCCGCGTCCGCTTTAATTTGCTGGATTTGCTGATCGAAACGCTCGGTGAGTGTTTCAAGCTTTAACCCGTAGTCGTGCGTAAAGGCGGGGATGACGGGCGCTTGCGACATCCCGTCCGTCGACTTTTGAGCAATCACAGCATATGCGGGGCTGACTGCGTTCAACACGTTGAGCAACTGCACGGGTGCTTCGCCACCGAGCTGCAAACGATCGAGACGACGCACGAGCTTTGTTTTGGCGTAACCGTAGTACTGTGGCACGAACTCCAACAGCTCAGGCATCACCGGCGGTTGGCGATTCGGGATGGCGTAGTAACCACCCGCCCCCAACACGAGGTTCTCGGGGTTCGGCGCTTCGAGGATTAACAAGCCACCAGGCTTCAGAATCCGCAAGGACTCTTGCACGATCTGCCGCACACCATCAAAGGGCAGATACTCAACCAAACGAAATGCCGAGACAATGGCCTGGCTCTGATCCGGCTGCTGCGCCAGTTGCGTCAGTA
>CAIYWO010000514.1 GCA_903929925.1 uncultured beta proteobacterium
CAAATGTTAACGCACTCTTAGCGCAGTCAGGCTTAAAATACTTTTATGAATGCACACAAATTTCTGACTGTCGCTTTTTATAAGTTTGTCGAGTTACCAGACGTTGAAACTCGAAAAGAGCCGCTCTTGGCGTTCTGTGAACAACATGGCGTGAAGGGGCTCATTTTGTTGGCGAAAGAGGGGATCAACAGCACCATCGCCGGCCCCGAAGATGCAATACGTGCCGTACTCGCACATTTGCGTGCCGATCCAAAGTTCGCTAATTTGCAGCACAAAGAGTCGTGGTCCGAGCTGCCCCCTTTTCGGCGCATGCGCGTTCGCTTAAAGAAAGAAATCGTGACCTCGGGCGTCCCTGAAGTGAGTCCTGCGACGATGGCAGGAACCTATGTGAAGCCAGAAGACTGGAATGCGCTCATCAGCGATCCCGATGTAGTCTTGATCGATACCCGCAATGATTATGAGGTTGAGCTTGGTACGTTCGAGCGCGCCATTGATCCCACGATCCAAACATTTTCTCAGTTGCCCACGTGGGTTGATGAGGCAGGCGTGTTGAAGGCGGTTGACGGCAAGCGACCAAAAGTGGCGATGTTTTGTACCGGCGGTATTCGATGTGAAAAATCGACGGCAATGATGCGTGCCAAAGGCTACGAGGAGGTCTATCACCTCGAGGGCGGGATATTGAAATACCTTGAAACGATCCCACCCGAGAAAAGCCTCTGGCGTGGTGAGTGTTTTGTGTTCGACGAACGGGTTGCCGTCACGCATGGTTTGCAAAGAGGCGAGAGTCGCTTATGTCGCTGCTGTCGACAGCCGTTCCCTAAAGGAACCTTTGAGTCGGATAAATATGAGTTAGGTGTGAGCTGCCCGCGGTGTTTTGATCGAACGACACCCGAGCAAAAACGCACGGCGCGAGAGCGGCAACGTCAGTGTGAGCTGGCAGACGCTAGGAAAAAGCAGCATATTGGCGCTAAGATGCCAATGCATCAACAGCGATAAATTGAGACTGGAATGAAAATGAAAAAAAATATTCTGACGGCACTTGTTGCCGCCGCAGCAACTTTTGGTTTGATGGGTAGCCAGGCCTTGGCGCAGGAGTTTCCTCCTTCTAAAGGGGTCACGCTTTATGTGGGATTCCCTCCGGGCGGTGCCAATGATATCGCTGCGCGTGTGATTGGTAAAAAACTATCTGAAAACCTAGGTATTAAAGTTGTGGTGGATAACAAGCCAGGTGCGGGTGGCAACATCGCGACCAACACAGTCGTGACAGGTCCAGCGGATGGCTCGGTGATTATGCTGGGCTCGATCGGACCGCTGTCGATTGCTTCGCATTTAATGAAGATTCCGTACGATCCGGTCAAAGACATTGCACCGCTTGCCATGGGCGGAAGCTTTCCGAACGTACTGTTGGTCTCTCCAGAGTCTGGAATCAAAACTCTGAAAGATCTGGTCGATCTGGCAAAAAAAGAGCCGGGTAAGTTGACGTTCGCCTCGACGGGTTCTGGTTCTGCCTCGCACTTACAGGGTGAGTTGTTCAACCAGCGTGCTGGTGTTGATATCGTTCACGTACCGTACAAGGGTGGTGGTGCTGCGACGGTCGATGTGATTGGTAACCGCGTCACCGTCTATTATTCGGCGCTACCATCGTCGGTCGCGCATATTCGTTCGGGTAAGTTAATACCGATCGCAGTGACCAGTGCAAAGCGTGCAGAGTTATTTCCGGAGATCCCAACAATCGCTGAGTCTGGTTACCCAGGCTTTGATGCAGACAACTGGTATGCCTTCGTCGCCTCGGCCAAGACACCGCCCGCCATCCTTGAACGTTGGAATCAGGAGTTGATTAAAGTGATCACAGACCCCGTCACGTCAAAAGAGCTGCGTGAAAAAGGGCTGACACTGACGCCAGGCACTCGTGACGACTTAGCAAAATATATTGCTAAGGAATCGGACACCTGGGGCAAAATCATTCGTGATCGTAAGATCACGATCCAGCAATAAGACGCAGAGCCTAGTCTTCGAAACGTCCAAAGCGTACGGTGGTTGCTCCCACACGTACGTTGGACGTTGACGGCATCACCAGCACGGTGTCGTCATAGGGGGCGACGATACGTTGATCCCCATCAGTGGCAATCAAATCCCCTTTCTTTGCGATCACTTCCAGGCCGGTGTAGGCTTTGTTAAAGGTGAAGGCTGTGGATTTGGCGACAACGGCCTCCGTCACACGGATGATGCGTTGTCTGGCTGGCAGTGGTTGCCGCAAGTGAGCTTGCGCGAAAGCCGCATCGATTACACCGAAGTGTTTCAGAAACAGTAAGAGAGAGTCATTGGCAACATCAACTGCTGACTTCTCCCAATGTTGGCCGCACTCAATCAGTAGACCTGTGCGCGGGTCATTGGGTTTGCCAAAGCCGCCGCGCTCAATCATGCGCAGACCAGCAGGGTGCCCTGTGTCGATGAGCAAGTTTTCTGGCAGGCCAATAAGCTTTGAGAGCGCTGCGCTTTTCTCGCCGCCTTGTCCGGTTGCGCCACACACCATAATGGGGGCGCAAGGCTCTGACATCGAGTGGATATCCAGCAGGTAATCACAGTCATCCACGAATGGGCGCAACGCACGAGCGCGTCGTAATTCAGTCGAATCACGGCTGCCCAGCAGGACGTCATCACCCCAGACGCGGTTGTAATCTTCGTCTACAAAACGACTTTTGCTGGGGTTCAGCGGATCCCAGTTGGCAAAGGCCGACATGTTGGCGAACGCAATTGTTAAACGTCCTGCCTTGGGTCGTATGTTTTGCTGCATCAGCCAATTAACCACAATCGCACCGCAAATCTCATTGCCGTGCGTCAACGCTTGGACCATGACATGTGGGCCGGGTTTGCCGGAGTCGAAACTCCAAACATAGGGTACGTCTGTGTTGGATTTCTCCCAGGCGCTTAAGTCTGGAGCTTGCAATTCAACTGGATGTGTTCGTTTCATTTTTCAGGCGATAGGATCGTTTAAGTGACAGGCTGACAGCCTTCCGGGACTAATCTCGCGCAGTATGGGCACTTCTTGCGCACAGCGCGCGGTTGCACTTGGGCAACGCGGATGAAAATGACAGCCCGAGGGCGGCGCCAGGGGCGAAGGGATTTCACCGCGGATCGGTACAAACGTTCTGTGCGTCCGATCAATGCGCGGGATTTCTTGCAGCAAGGCCTGTGTGTACGGATGATTTGGCTCAGCAAACAGCTCTTCAGTCGGTGCAATTTCTGCAACACGACCGAGGTACATGACGACAACGCGGTTGGATAAGTGTCGGACAACCCCGAGATCGTGGCTGATGAACATGTAAGTCAAACCGAGGTCATCACGCAAATCCATGAATAGATTCAAGACCTGCGCTTGTATCGATACGTCTAGCGCAGCGACGGCCTCATCACATACCAAAAACTCTGGCTTGACTGCGAGGGCGCGCGCAATACCAATACGCGCACGTTGTCCGCCAGAGAACTGATGCGGGTAACGCTGCATATATGCGGGATCGAGACCGACTTGCTTCAGTAAATTCGCTACATAATCACTGACCTCTGCGCGGTCAATCAAGCCGTGTACGCG
>CAIYWO010000515.1 GCA_903929925.1 uncultured beta proteobacterium
AATTTTCTTTGCCAAGATATCAAGAACGCTTTCAACAGCGAAAGCGGAGATAGGAGAGCCTGGTGCGCGGTACGCAGCCGACTTGGGTCGATTGGACACGACGTCAAAACCGATGGCGCGTGCGTTTGGAATGATGTAGGGCGCGAATGCACACATCGTTGCATTCATCACAGGCGAACCTGGGAACGCACCAGCTTGAAACTTAAACAGGCCGTCCGCTGCAACAATCGTACCGTCTTTCTTGACACCGATCTTGACTGTCATCGACGCGCCAGAGGTTGGCCCCGTCGCTCTAAAGGTATCTTCACGGGACATCATCAGCTTGACGGGATGACCTGACTTGCGTGCTAACGCCAACGCAAGGGGCTCGACGTACACAACCGTTTTGCCACCAAAACCACCACCGATCTCAGCGGGATGCACCAGCAGGTTACCGATATCGATACCAAGTAACTTTGCTGTGTAGGCACGCACTACAAAGTGACCCTGGCTCGATGACCAGAGTTCACACTGACCATCAGCACCGTAACGTGCCAAGCAAGAATGCGGCTCGATATAACCTTGATGCACAGCAGCTGTCTTGAAGCTCATCTCAACGACTTCATCGGCCGATGCGAAACCAGCCTCGAGATCACCAATCTTGAACTCTAAGCGCTTTGAAATATTCGAAGGCTTAGTCGGTGCTGGATCAAAGCCGCGCGGGATCATGTCCTCAAACAGCAGCGGCGCATCAGGCTTCATTGCGTCATCCACATCAATGACGTGGGGCAGCACTTCAAAATCTACTTCGATCAAACGCACTGCCTGCTCTGCAATCGCAGCAGTCGTTGCGGCAACCGCTGCAATCGCATGCCCTTCATACAAGGCCTTTTCACGCGCCAAGATATTGCGAGTCATGTGCCAGTAGTTGACTGCAACGCGCTCAGGCCCAACGTAGTCAAACGGCTGGTTTGGCAAATCTGCAGCAGTAATAATCGCCTTCACACCGGGCAACGCAAGCGCCTTGGCAGTATTGATCGAACGAATCCGAGCATGCGCATGGGGTGAACGCAGAACTTTTGCCCACAACATACCAGGCAAGGAATAGTCAGCACCGTATTGTGCTAGGCCGGTGACCTTTGGCACACCGTCCGGACGAACCGGACTGGTACCAACGGATTTCAATGTTTGCTGTGTGTTCTTTGTGTTGGTCAACATAATCAGGCTCCCCGCATTTCACGTGCTGCATCGAGCACGGCTTCGATGATTTTGTTGTAGCCGGTGCAACGGCACAAGTTACCTGCCAACCAGAAACGCACTTCTTCTTCGGTTGGGTCAGGATTGCGTTCGAGCAGCGAACGCGCCGCCACTAAAAATCCAGGTGTACAGATACCGCACTGCAAGGCAGCGTGCTCGAGAAACTTGCGCTGCAAGACATGCAGGTGTTCGCCGTTGGCCATCCCTTCGATTGTTTGGACAGACTTGCCTTCTGCCTCAACACCTAGGACTAGGCAAGAGCAAACCAGACGGCCGTCAAGCGTGACGCTGCACGCACCACAGTCGCCCGTGCCACAACCTTCTTTGGTTCCGGTCATGCCCAAGTCATTGCGCAGCACGTCGAGCAACGACTTATTTGCGTCACACAAAAACTCGACGGGATCACCGTTAATTACTGTTGATACATGTTGCTTAGCCATTTTTATTTGTTCCCTTTGGCTCGAGCGAGCGCTTTTTCTGCTGCGCGTCTTGCCAACACGCCTGCGATTTTGATTCGGAATTCTTTGGTACCACGTTTATCGTCAATCGGCCGTGCCGCAGCACTTGCTGCCGCAGCGAGCTTAGCGAGCGCAGCCTCGTCAACCTTGGTGCCAATCAGCGCTGCAGCGGCTTCAGGCACGAGTAATGCGCGCTCAGCCACTGCACCGAGACTCACGCGTGCCGCCGTACATACACCTTTATCATCTATCGTCAGATTCAAGCCTACGCCCACGACCGCGATATCCATTTCAGACCGTGGCGTAAAGCGCAAATACGCATCACCCGAATGCGCAGGACGCTTAGGCAGGAAGAACGAAACAATCAATTCGCCCTTCGCAAGCGTCGTCTTACCCGGACCGGCAGGAATCTGCTCAACCGGAACTTCACGGCGACCGGCAGGACCCACAACGCTAGCGATCGCACCCGCTGCAATCATCGCAGGCACGGTATCAGCAGCCGGTGAGGCATTACACAAATTGCCAGCAACCGTTGCACGGCCACGTACTTGAATCGAACCCACGAGGTTCGCACCATCAATGACGCCAGGCCAAGTCTTTGCAAACGCCTCGTTTTCTAACAGCTGCATACATGACACTGCAGCACCAAAACGATAGCCACCGTTTTCAACGGCGATGGTATTCATCTCGGCGATTGCTTTAACGTCCAGCACAAGCTCAGGCTTGATGTTCCCGTTACGCATGTGGATCAAAAGATCAGTTCCACCAGAGAGAACTTTTGCCAAGCCTTGTGTACTGGCCAGCAAGGCCGACGCCGCCTCAGCGGTCTTTGGTTGCTCAAAACGCATTTCACTCATGTCGCTTCCCCGGTCATTTTTTGAACCTTTTCATTCACGTAGTTGGGTAATTCTATTCTATATGATCACCGATTATTGAGAACCCTACTCTCCGTACGGTGTATAGCGTTTGCCCCAATACAAAAAGACCCCGCAGCCTCCGTTTTTTTGCCAAAATCAAGATTCCTAAAAAAAACGATTAACACTGGGCGTGAGCCCTGGAGACCTCGCATGCGTCGCTACCTTGCTGCAGCGCAACAACTTATGTTGCCACTTTTTTTTGCACTATCTTTGTGCGGGCAGGCTCAAAGCCAAACTGATGCGTCTGCATGGCCTGCCGGCAAACCCATCAAAGTCGTGGTCCCTTTTCCGGCGGGATCTGGCAGTGATGCGCTTGCCCGATTAATTGGGCAAAAAGTTACTGAGCAGACGGGCTCCCCGGTCATCATTGAAAACAAGCCCGGTGCCGGAACAATGATTGGCGCGCAAGCCGTCGCAAAAGCCCCCGCGGACGGCTACACCCTGCTCTACACCATCGTCGTGACGCACACCCAGAACCCGCACCTTTATAAAAAGCTGCCCTACGATCCCTTTAAAGACTTCACGCCTATCTTGCAACTCGTAAGATCGGCGACCGTTCTCGTCGCCAATAAGAACGCCCCCTTCAACACCACGGCGGAACTGATCGCCTATGCCAAGGCAAATCCCGGCAAACTGAACTACGCATCTTTCAGTCCAGGCTCCACCTCGCACTTAAACGCCGAAATTCTTAAGATGCAGGCCGGCATCGACATCTCACATGTTCCGTATAAAGGAACAGCAGATGCGACACGCGCATTATTGGCGGGCGACGTTCAGCTCTACTTCGACGGCACGGCCACCGCCGTGACAAGCGCCAAAGCTGGCATGCTGAAACTCTTGGGACCTGCAACGGAAAAAAGACTGCGCGTTCTGCCAGACCTGCCTACTCTTGACGAGCAAGGCATCAAAGGTCTAAATATTGTGGGCTGGCAGGGCCTGTTTGCCCCGGGCAATCTCAACCCGGTCCTTGCCGAGCGAGTTGCCACTGTCTTTCGCAATGCATTGAATTCGCCCGAGGTACTGAAAACCATCGAAGCCCAAGGCAACGATGTCAGTGGAGCCGGACCCAAGGAGTATGCAGACATTGTGCGCAAAGATTATGAGCGTTGGGGTGCAGTGATTAAACATATTGGTTTGTCTCTCGACTAAGCGGTGTATCGACACATCACAGCCCGTTTCTGAATACAAAATGGAAAGATTATGGAAGACTTAGTCATTCGCGGCGCAACACTGGTTGACGGCAGCGGAGCAACTGCATACACAGGCGATCTCGCGATTAAAGATGGCGTCATCACGCAAGTCGGTGGACGCGCAGGCGCTGCAAAGCGAGAGATTCAAGCAGACGGCTGTATCGTGGCTCCCGGCTGGATCGATGTGCACACGCACTATGACGGTCAAGCGACGTGGGACCCCTATCTCAGTCCATCAACGTGGCACGGCGTCACCACCGCAATCATGGGTAACTGCGGCATGGGCTTTGCTCCGGTACATACGGACCGACGTGACTGGCTCATTAAGGTCATGGAAGGCGTAGAAGACATTCCAGGCAGCGTGCTACATGAAGGCCTGCAATGGGATTGGGAGACTTTTCCGGAGTATCTCGATGCGCTTGAGCGCAGATCATTCGCACTTGATGTGGGCGCCCAAATCCCCCACTCTGCGGTGCGAGCCTATGTCATGGGTGATCGCGCGATTCATCACGATGAGGCGACACCGAAAGATCTCGTGGCGATGCGAGATATCGTGCGCGAGGGCATGAAGGCAGGGGCAATGGGATTTTCCACCACCCGCACCTTCATACATAAATACGACGAACGCAAATACCCGCCAGGCACTTTCGCTACCGCAGACGAAATCACAGGTCTTGGTAGCGTGCTCGGGGAAGTGGGTCACGGTGTCTTTCAGATGACGTCGAACCACCCGGCAATGGGGGGTGAAATCCCTTGGCTCTATCAACTGGCCAAAAACAATAAGCTACCGGTGATGTTTAACTTGCAACAAACAGACCCTGCCCCGGACTTGTGGAAAGATATTCTAAAAACGCTGGATGGTGCTCAACAACAAAATGTGCCGCTCTATGCGGGAATCTGTGGACGTCCTGTAGGCCTTCTCTTTTCCCTGCAAAGTTCCTTGCATCCCTTCATCGCACACCCAACGTATCAATCCATTGCTGCCTTGCCGCATGAGCAGCGCGTACAAAAAATGCGCGAGCCGGCGATTCGCCAGCGCATCTTGACAGAAGAGCGAGACCTCGTTGACCGCAGGGCCGAAACACTCTTCGGTAGCTTTCACAAAATGTACCGTATGGCACCGCAGCCAGACTACGAACCAGATCCCAGCACATCGGTTGCCGCAATGGCAAAGGCGTCTGGCAAAGCACCGCTCGAAATTGTGTATGACTTAATGCTGGAACAGAATGGTAAAGCGATCATTTACTACCCAAGCTTTAATTATTCATACGAAAACCTTGATCACTTGCACCAGTTGTTGCAGCACTCGCATACTGTGAATAGCCTCTCCGATGGCGGAGCGCATTGCAACTATATCTGCGATGTCAGCTTACCAACCTTCATGTTGACACATTGGGTCAATGGTCGTACGCGCGGCGAACGGCTTGGGCTGGAGCACATCGTTAAGCGACAGACACTTGATACTGCTCGTGTCTACGGTTTAAACGACCGAGGTCTCTTAAAGCCAGGTTTCAAAGCAGACATCAATGTCATCGACCCGAAACAGCTACAGCTACATTGTCCAGAATTTGTTCACGACCTACCCGCCGGTGGCAGGAGGCTTGTTCAGCGTGCAGATGGGTATGTGGCGACGATCGTGGGTGGTCAGCCGATTTTTGAGAACGCGACCGCCACAGGTGCGCTGCCCGGCAAGGTGTTACGAGGTCCGCAACAGCTTGCCGGTTGATCAAGAAAGGCCTTACGTCAAAAGACTTAAGTCCCTTCGAGCTTGATGTTGTTGCGCTTAATCACGTCCGTGAACTGAACACGAGTCGCTTCTAGATATTTTAAGAACTCGGCCTGTTCACGGAAGTCGATTTCAATCGCAATTCGCATGAACACCTCTTTAATGTCGTCGGACTGCATCACCTCGCGTACCGCCTTTGAGAGACGCGCAACGACTTCGGGCGGCATTCCTGCTGGTCCCATGACACCGGCCCAGGCACCCAGATTGAACCCAGGGATGTTGACCGCGGTGGCAAGTGCAGGCACGCCGGGAGTGACGAGACTACCTTTCTCGAGCGACACACCCAAGCCCTTCAAGCGTCCGTCTTTAACGAAGGGCATCGTAGCGGCTGCAGTCTCCAGGCAGTAATCCACGCGCCCGGCCAGC
>CAIYWO010000516.1 GCA_903929925.1 uncultured beta proteobacterium
TCCAGCCAGTGCGTTAGTGGTGGGCATGCAGTGTGGTGGCAGCGACGCGCTGAGCGGCGTCACGGCCAACCCTGCACTCGGCATTGCAGCAGACCTGCTCGTGCGAGCGGGTGCGACGGTCATGTTTAGTGAGAACACCGAGGTACGTGACGGGGTCGATCAGCTGACCGCGCGTGCGGCGAACCCTGAGGTTGCTCAAGCAATCGTTGAGCAGCTCGAGTGGTACGACAAGTATTTGGCACGCGGGAAAGTCGACCGCAGCGCGAACACGACCCCCGGGAATAAGGCTGGCGGCCTATCCAATATTGTCGAAAAAGCGATGGGGTCCATCATCAAAAGCGGCTCGGCCGAGATATCAAGTGTATTAGCACCCGGCGAGAAGCTTGCCCCCGACCAGCGCGGCCTCGTCTACGCCGCGACCCCAGCAAGTGATTTCATTTGCGGCACGCTGCAACTTGCTGCGGGAATGAACCTCCACATCTTTACCACTGGGCGGGGCACGCCCTACGGTTTAGCGGAATGCCCAGTCATCAAGGTCGCAACACGCAGCGACCTCGCACGGCGCTGGCACGATCTCATGGACGTGAATGCAGGTCGTGTGGCCGATGGCGAACTCACCATTGAGGCACTCGGAATGGAGATCTTCAAACTGATGTTAGAAGTCGCGAGCGGTCGCAAAACCTGGGCGGAACAGTGGAAGATCCACAATGCGCTGGTCCTCTTTAACCCTGCCCCAATTACCTGACCACACGATGCAGTCAGCTCACGCACCTATTGCCTGCGCCGTCTTACTGACGGGTGGCCAAGGCTCGCGCCTCGGCGGTTGCGCAAAAAGTCTGCTGCGGCTAGACGGCAAACCCCTTGTGTTGCGGCAACTTGACGCGTTGTATGAGGCTGGAGTCCAACAGATCGTGGTGGTCACTGGCTTCTACCACGCCGAAGTCGAGCAGCTGTTGAACGTTTCCAAGGGGTCTGCGCCCTGGGTAGAATGCGTCAGGACTGCGCGCAATCCCAACCCTGAACACGGGCAGCAGTCCTCTGTCCTGCAGGGGCTGCGGGCCCTGACGCCGCCCTATGACCTCGCATTAATCGTGTTGGTTGATCAACCGTTGATGACCGCTACAGACTATCGTGAATGTCTTGATGCACACGCCGCACGACCGAGCGGGACCTTGATTGCATACCCGAGAGTCGACGGAAAGCGTGGCAATCCAGTGGCGCTCGCCCGCGCGGCCGTTGACGCGGTACTCGCCTCCGGAGACACGTGCCGCAGCTACATCGAGGGCCACAAAGCGCTCGTCCATCAATACCCTAGTCAAAATGCACACTTTTTAACGGATATCGACACCCTATCCGACATCGAAAAGCTGCGCCTTCAGACGGGCGTAAACCTACAATTGCCTTAGCGTTTTAGCCCCTCACAGCCGCACATTGTGGTAATTTGCCCCCTAATCTTGTAGGAGCAAATATGCTTAAGCTTAACTTTCATCCGACCGGCCGCCATTTTCTGCAGATCCCAGGTCCTAGCCCTGTGCCAGATCGCATTTTGCGCGCCATTAGCTTGCCCACCATCGACCATCGCGGCCCAGAGTTTGGCGCCCTGGGTCTAAAGGTGCTGCAGGGCATGAAAGACATCTTCAAGACCAAACACCCTGTGGTGATTTACCCAGCCTCTGGGACCGGCGCGTGGGAAGCTGCTTTGACCAACACACTAAGCCCTGGCGACCATATCTTGATGTTCGAGACCGGACAATTTGCATCGCTCTGGAACAAGCTCGCCACACGACTTGGCCTCAAGACCGAGATTTTGTCCTGGCAAGGGGCTGATGAGCATCTGCCAAACGCACCAGGCTGGCGTCGCGGCGTTCAGGCCGATCTGATTCATGCGCGCTTGCTGCAAGACAAAAACCACGAGATCAAAGCCGTCTGTGTTGTGCATAACGAGACCTCCACGGGCGTGACTTCCAACATTGCGGCTGTTCGCAAAGCGATGGACGATGCCAAGCACCCTGCGCTGTTGATGGTCGATACGATCTCGGGTCTTGCAAGTGCAGACTTCCAGCATGATGCGTGGGGCATTGACGTTTCTATTAGTGGTTCGCAGAAAGGCTTGATGCTTCCTCCGGGCATTAGCTTTAACGCTGTTTCACCGCGTGCGATTGAGGCCTCGAAGACAGCCAAGCTCCCCCGCGCCTTTTGGGCGTGGGACGAAATCATTGACATGAACAAGGATGGCTACTGGCCATACACCTCGAGCACCAACCTGCTCTACGGCCTGTCCGAGGCACAGGACATGCTCGCCGAAGAAGGCATGGACAAGGTCTTCGCTCGCCATCAGCGTTGGGCTGCTGGTGTTCGCGCAGCTGTGACGGCCTGGGGCCTGCCA
>CAIYWO010000517.1 GCA_903929925.1 uncultured beta proteobacterium
AGTCGCCGGCGCTGCAGACAATTGGGATGATTTGTCTGATCCAGGCCAATCGCGTCTTGAGCGCGGTCGCCCCACATTATTTGACGTCTTGTTTTTTCTACTGCTAGCCGCAGGGGCGGGTTTCGCCCTGATGCGCTACAGCCAGTCGATGGACAGCTACGAAAAAGTAATTCTCGTATTGACCGTCCCCTTCCTGACTTGGTTGGGCTGGCTATGGCAGCCGTTGCGCACGTTGATGATCGCGATGGCCATTGCCGCCGGGCTCGCCCTCTGGTTGTATCAAGGTGATATCACGCGTGCGGATCAGGCTTTCTTACTGAAGTACCTGTTCTCATCGCAGTCTGCAATTTTGTGGATGTGTGCGCTGTTTGTCGTCGCGACCTTTTGTTATTGGCTAGGTCTTGCCAGCCCCACCGCAGCGTGGCTAGGTACGGCGTTGACCTGGGGTGCGGTATTCGCAGGATCCACAGGCATGTTGGTACGGTGGCGCGAAGGCCACATGATGGGACCCGACATTGGTCATATTCCCGTTAGTAATTTGTATGAAGTGTTCGTATTGTTTTCGCTGATTACAGCGCTGTTCTATTTGTATTACGAAGGTCGCTACGCAACACGTGCCCTAGGCGGCTTTGTGCTCCTTATCATTACGTCAGCGGTCGTGTTCTTGCTCTGGTATTCCTTCACCCGAGACGCTTATCAAATTCAGCCCCTCGTGCCCGCGCTCAAGAGCTGGTGGATGAAAATCCATGTGCCAGCAAACTTCATCGGCTATGGCACTTTCTCTTTAGCCGCGATGGTTGGCTTTGCCTATCTGGTTAAACAGCACGGGCAAACACGGTCCTGGTTCAAACTGATGCCCCTCTTTATTCTGGGTGTCTTGCTTGCAGCCGAGCCCATGATATTTCGTACGCAGGGCTTGTCAGCCACCTGGATGTTGTATTTCGGTATCGGTGCGGTGATCGTCGGGACGATCCTGCTGTTTCGCAAACCCATCGCCGAACGCCTGCCCTCTTTTGAAGTACTCGATGACATCATGTACCGGGCGATTGCGATTGGTTTCGCTTTTTTCACGGTAGCAACGATTCTCGGTGCGCTGTGGGCGGCAGACGCCTGGGGCGCTTATTGGCAGTGGGATCCTAAAGAAACTTGGGCACTGATCGTCTGGTTAAACTATGCAGCGTGGTTGCATTTGCGTATGCTTAAGGGCTTGCGTGGAACGATGGCCGCATACTGGGCGTTGGTGGGTCTGTTGGTAACAGGCTTTGCCTTCCTTGGCGTCAACATGTTTCTTTCTGGATTGCATTCGTATGGTGCGTTGTAACGAGGGTGCGTTGTGACACCCCCTAAGCCTTCACTAGTATTAGTTGCAACACTGACCGTACAAGCTCTTGTCGCAATGGCGTTGATGAACGTGCCGGTGGTTGCACCGGCAGTCGCCGAAGACTTGGGAATCGCAACAACATATCTGGGCGCCTACGTGGCGCTCGTTTATTTTGCGGCAATGGTGGCCACACTCTTAGGTGGTGCAGCCGTTAAGCGCTGGGGTGCGATCCGTCTCAGCCAGATCGGCTTGTGCTTGGCTTCCACGGGCTTACTGCTATCAGCTTATCCCCACCCTCTGACGATGGCGATTGGCGCACTGTTTATTGGTGCCGGTTACGGTCCTATTACCCCAGCCAGCTCGCACCTGTTGATCAAGACAACACCACCAGAAAAACTCTCGTTCGTTTTTTCCATTAAACAAACAGGCGTGCCGCTCGGTGGCATCATGGCCGGTGCGTTAGTCCCTAGCCTCAATAGTTTGATTGGTTGGCAAGCAGCCTTCCTTTGCGCGAGCGTGGCTTGCGCGCTCTGTGCATGCGCGGTGCAGCCTTTGCGCAACAGTCTCGACGATGATCGTGATGCAAGCGTCACACCCTCTCTTGCAACAAGCGTGGTCTTACCGCTCAAGCTCATTTTTCAACACCCCAATCTGCGCAGTTTGTCTACCATGTCGTTCTTGTTTGCGATTTGTCAGATGTCGCTCATGGGTTACCTCGTAACTTTCTTGTATGAAGACCTCGGTTGGAGTCTGATCGCAGCCGGCGGGGCCCTGACGGTAGCGCAGGGCGGTGGCGTAGCGGGCCGGATGTTGTGGGGCTATGTGGCGGATCGCTGGCTCGGCGCAAGCATGATGCTGATCGTGATTGCGGGCCTGCTCACAATTGGTTGCGTTGGGACTGCGCTGTTAAGTCCAGAATCTTCACCTTGGTTGTTGTTTCCGATCCTCGCAATTTTTGGTTCATCGGCAATCGGCTGGAACGGCGTCTTTCTAGCCGAAGTCGCGCGCCAAGCGCCAAGTGGGCAAGCTAGCCTTGCTACGGGCGGCACGCTGTGCATCACCTTCCTCGGTGTGATGGTCGGTCCGCCAATGTTTGGCTTGCTGGCCGGGACCTTGGGTAGCTATGGCCTCAGTTACGGCGTGCTTGGCGTCGTTGGTGTGTTGTGCGCCCTGAGCTTGTGGCCGCTTTACCGCGCCTCTAAGTAAGCAAACATGTCTACGCCGCCGATTCCGCAAGCCGCTCTTTTAACCCCCCAGCCGCTAGAGTGGTTAAAAGGCTGTGGATTCTTTCTATTTGCGATCACGATGTTTGCTACGCTCGATGCGTTGGCAAAAAGCCTCGTGCATGTTTACTCGCCACCGCTCGTTAACCTGTCACGCTATACCGTCATTGTGGTGCTCGCTTTCAGCACGTTGCTGATCAAAGGACACAGCTTGCATGTGGCGCTGCCAGAGCGCAAGCTTTTGATCTTACGCGGTGCTTTGCTTGGCATTTCCGGCACGGCCTTTATGCCGAGTTTGCAGTACATGCCGCTTGCGGAAGCGACGGCGATTTATTTTGTTTCGCCACTTATCGTGCTGATCTTTGCCCCCATGATTCTGGGTGAAAAAGTAGGGCTGAAACAATACCTGGCACTGAGTGCCGGCATGATTGGCATGCTATTCATTGTGCGACCAGGCAGTGGCGAAATTTCTTTAATTGGAACCGCTCTCTTACTGACTTCTGCGACGAGCTTTGCACTCGTCCAAATATTTACGCGCAAGCTTGCCCATCGTGCGCAGAGCGAACAAATCTTTGTCTATGCTGCCGGCACGAGTTGGTGTCTTGGCGCGGTTACGATTCTATTCTTTTGGCCAACACTTTGGCCTACCCCGACAGACTGGGCCTGGATTGTCTTGATGAGTCTGTGCGGTGGTCTCGGTCAATATGCGTTGATTTACGCGTATAAATTCGTACCCGCATCCACACTTGCGCCGCTTAACTATTTTCAGCTAGTGCTTGCCGTGTTGTACGGCGAATTATTATTTGGTCAGATGCCGACATTGTCGTCGTTGGCCGGCATTGCGCTGGTCGTGGCCGCCGGCC
>CAIYWO010000518.1 GCA_903929925.1 uncultured beta proteobacterium
GCTGTGAAAGAGTCTTGGCAAGAGATTTTGGCCAATGGCGGTTTACGTATTCGCCCCTCGCTCACAGTCGCCCTGCACAGCATGATGGGAGCCGTACACTCCCTGATTGAGCAGATCTCAGTGAAGAACGCGGACAGCACAGAGGTTGCACACTGCTACGCCACGAACGTCTACCATAAGGGCCCAACGGGATGGAAACTGGTCATGCACCACGCCTCCGCAGCCCCAGTTGAAGCGGGCATTCTGGACCTGCACGACAAACCGGGACTCCTGCATTAAGCACCTATCCGTGAGCGCGCATCTAGATCTCTCCCCTTGTCCGACCCCTGCATGGCTTCCTGAACGACAGTCGCAAACTTTATTTGGTGCGCTACTCGCACCCACGAACCGTATTCGTTTTTTTCGTGAGCGCGTCGAGACACCAGATGGTGACTTCATTGATTTTGACTGGAGCTCGCCGGCATTACCACGGGCGCCCAAGCGTGCACGAGATCCAGCACTCACTCAAACGGCAGCAACAGACTGGCTCGACAACACAGGATCCCAAGCACTTGAACACGCAAATGCGGGACCTGCGCTGATTCTTCTGCATGGCCTGGAAGGAAGCAGTAAAAGTCGCTACGCGCAATCGATTGCGCAATACTTTCGTCACACAGGGTGGACCGTCGTTGTGGCCCACTTTAGAGGGTGCTCAGGCTTCGCAAACCGTTTAGCCCGCGCCTATCACTCAGGTGACTCGGCTGAAATTCGCTTCATGCTTGCCTCGGTACGCGCCAAGTTTCCAAAGGGTGATTGGCATGCCGTTGGGATCTCGCTCGGTGGCAATGCCTTACTCAAGTACTTGGGTGAATCACCCAACGAAGTGACTTGGCTCAAAGCAGCGGCAGCCATCTCAGCCCCACTGGATCTGGTTGCTGCGGGCAATCATTTGTCAGACGATGGGTTCAATCGGGAGGTCTATTCTCGCCACTTTCTGCGCACACTGAGACCTAAAGTTCTCAAGAAAGCTCAGCGCTTTCCCGGGGTCATTGACACGTTACGCATCCAGCAGGCGCGCAGCCTACGTGACTTTGATAATGCCTACACAGCACCCATGCATGGCTTTGCCGATGCACTCGACTACTGGACACAATGCTCCAGCAAACGCTGGCTCGCACACATCTGCACACCGACCCTTGTGCTCAACGCTCGCAATGATCCCTTCTTACCCGAAGGAGCATTACCTGGTCCCGAATTCAGCAGCAGTCAGATTGAGCTGCACCAGCCCGCGCAAGGGGGACATGTTGGTTTCGTCACCGGAGTCTGGCCCGGCAACCTTGGATGGTTGCCGAGACGTATCGAACGCTTTTTCACGTCACGCTAGACTTTTAAGCACTTACTTAAAGCGTTCGAGCAAGCGCCGGTCATCTGATATTTTTGCTGTCAACGTTCGGATTTGACCGTCGATCTGCGACTGCAGATAGAAATCTTGGGACTGCGCACGCGCCTGCTGTAGTTGCGTTACCGCAGCGGGTAAGGCTCCGACACGCTCGTAATAAGCAGCCATCGACTGCTTGGCCGCAACCGGCTCACCCAGCCTGTCCTGAGAGACAGCGAGCATCTTGTAGAAATCTGGCTCTTCATTTGGCCAGCGTTTGATTTGGGCCTTGAGAAAATTCGCTGCCTCAGTATCTTTGTTGGTACCTTGCAAGGTCGTGGCCACTCGCATCGCGAAAGAGCGACGCATCGGCCACCGTTTATTGCCGGCCTGGGCTGCGGCTAACGCCGAAGCGTGTTGCCGATTTGCGATATCAATATCGATTTTTTGCAAATCAAGATAAGGCGATGACATCTTGAACGACTGCGCCCGCTGCAAGGCCGTTGCTGCGGCCGCTGGATCTTGCCGGGCAAGCGCTGCCAGCGATACGCCATACCAGGCCGCCACGCGACGCGCCTGTGTATCAGCGCCATCGGTGGCACCAACCGGTGCACGTGCCTCATCCTCCAGTTGATCAAGCGCTTGGCGCAACGCACGCGGATCCAACGCTTGCAACACTCTCGCCTTCGCACGCACGAACCAAAACTCATCTGAGGCCTGAGCTTTATTTGCAGGATATTGTCGTATGCGGTTTTGCATATCGGTCATACGCTGAAGACTCAAGGGGTGAGTGCTGGCATACACACCACCGCCACGCCCCTCGTTCAGGGAGGAGGCATTCATCAATCTGCCGAACATCAGGGCCATGCCGTTGGGGTCATAGCCAGCTTTTCGCAACATCTCGACGCCTGTGCGGTCCGCCTCTTGTTCCGCATCCCGAGAAAAACCGAGCTGACGATCAATCATGGCAGCCTGCCCGAATGCTGCAATACCCATCGCAGCTTGGCCGCCGCCTGGGATCATCGCCGCCAAGATCGCGGCCGCTAAGGTCGCCAGCGCGAGATGCCCTCCTTGGTTTTGCTGCGTCAGACCTCGCGCAATGTGCCGTTGTGTCACGTGCGCAATTTCGTGCGCAACGACACCCGCGAGCTCAGACTCTGCTCCGGCCAACACAATCAGTCCAGTCTGCACACCAATAAACCCACCGGGCATGGCAAAGGCGTTCACGATGGGGTTGCGCACGCCAAAAACATCAACCTGAGGTGCACCACCCGGGGCGAACGCGGCAATTTTGCGGCCCATTTCGTTCAAATACTGGCTCAGATCCGGATCATTGATGTATTCAGGATCCCGTCGTCCCTGCACCATGATGGCCTCGCCCAAGCGACGCTCAACGGCCGGGGACAACTCTGCCGAAGCGGGCGACCCCAGCGTCGGAACAGCGGCAGGTTGCGCCCACGCAGCAGGCGGCACGCACAACAAAGCGGCTATCACCCAAATAAGACAATGGGATGACGAACTAATTTGACGGGTTTTTGAATGTTTGTAGGCCATAAGCTTATGATAGCGGCTGTCGAGATATGTTCCGCCCTTCGGGCGAATTTTTGCAAGGAATCAAAAAATGCGCCCTGTACGCAAAGCGGTTTTCCCCGTTGCCGGACTTGGAACCCGTTTTTTACCCGCTACCAAGGCTATGCCCAAAGAAATGTTGCCCGTGGTGGATAAGCCCCTGATTCAATACGCTGTCGAAGAGGCTGTTGCCGCCGGAATCACCGACCTTATCTTTGTGACAGGCCGTAACAAGCGCGCCATCGAAGATCATTTCGACTCCGCACCAGAAATGGAAAATGAGTTAGCGCGCAAGGGCAAGGCTGAGCTGCTCGCTATTGTTCAAGGCATCCTGCCCGCAAATGTCAGCTGCATTTACATCCGTCAATCGGCGCCACTTGGCCTCGGTCATGCGGTCCTGACGGCAGCGCCGATCGTCGGTGACGAGCCTTTTGCGGTGCTGTTGGCGGACGACTTGCTCGATGCCGAGCGCCCAGTCATGGGGCAACTGATCGACGCAGCACTCACCTACCAGGGCAGTATTCTGGGCGTACAGGAAGTGCCCCTGAGTGACACGGACAGATACGGCATTGTGGCAACCGATCCTGCAGGCCCGCGCACAGAGCGTGTCCGGCACATCGTTGAGAAACCAAAATCAGATGTTGCACCCTCTACCCTGGCGGTTGTGGGTCGCTATGTTCTAGACGCAAGAATTTTTGCTCACCTGCGCCAAACACAAGCAGGCGCTGGCGGTGAAATTCAGCTGACCGACGGCATTGCCTCTTTACTCAAAGAGCAACCCGTCTTCGCCCATCGCTACGAAGGTATTCGCTACGACTGTGGCAACAAAGAGGGCATGTTCAGGGCAACGGTCGCGCTTGGGCGCAAGTACCACGGCTTAATCCCCTGATCAGGCAACAAGCCTCAGCGCGCACGGAGCGCGCGGGGCTTGGCGCCCCCCCAACGCCCCGAGGCGGAGAGTCGCATCAACGTGCGTAAGGCGACCAACAGACCAATTACCTCGGTCATCGCCGCTGGGATCCACATCGTCAGTCCGCCAATCATCTGATCAGCCTGCGCGGTCATTGCAATCGCGCGTCCACACAAATCAAACAGTGGATACAAATCACGCTCGGTGAACGCAATGACCGCTCCCGCGACCATCTGCGGAGCCATTGTCAAAATCGGGGAGATCACGCGTCCTCCCGGTGTCATTGCGGCAGGCGGATTTGGGCGACGATCCAGGATCAAGTTCCAATACATAAAACCGGTAATCACCACTGACCAATTCATCAAGCGGTAAAGCCTCCAGTCCAGCATCGAATAAAACTGCACAGAGGGAATGAGCCAAATCACGACCAAAAACACAAACAAGGCTGGTACGAGGATGGGGTTAGTCAGCAGTGAAACCAAGCCCCGTCCCCAGAACGTTTGCGTAAATTTGAATAACGCCTGTCTAAGGACGCGCGGCAGACCCGCGCGCATGACTGCCCCCGGGTAGGCCGCCATCACAACAAGTGGTCCAAGGTGGTGCAGCACAAGGTGTTGGATCCGATGCATAAAGAACATGCGTTCAGCGTAATAGTCGAGCATGGTGTGCATCGAGAAGTACAGCATCGCCCAAC
>CAIYWO010000519.1 GCA_903929925.1 uncultured beta proteobacterium
AACGTTATTTCTGCGTGGTGTTTGAGTGGTTCGACCGACAGCATGACTTGCGTGCCGATAACGTGATCAAAATGCCGCAGAACACGGGCCATTTTGGTTTGGATGTATTCCCGGATGGCTGGGGTGACGTCAAGATGGTGACCGGTGATGTTCAGGTTCATTGCGTACTCTCCAAAAAGGGACAGCGATTGTGCGGATGCACGGGTGTGGACGGCGAGAAACTCCTGCAGTTGTTGTTAATGCTTCAAGTGTAGTGACTTGCCCACGGAAATCAAGGGTAGAAATACCCCAAGATTGATTTGCGTCAGGAAGTTTCGTTGTGCGCTGCAACACAAGGAGGCGATTGCTGCCCCCTGGGGGCTACATTTTGAAATGTTCGCCCAGATAGACGCGGCGCACGGAGGCGTCATTAATAATTTCGTCAGGCACGCCGCTGGTCAGAACTTTGCCTTCGCTAATGATGTAGGCCCGGTCGCAGATGCCCAGAGTTTCGCGCACGTTGTGATCCGTGATGAGGACACCGATGCCCCGGCTTTTCAGAAACCGGACGATACGCTGAATTTCAATCACGGCGATCGGATCCACACCTGCGAAGGGTTCGTCGAGCAGGATAAAGCGTGGGCGTGTCGCCAGGGCGCGAGAAATTTCTACACGCCGACGCTCGCCGCCAGAGAGGGACAGAGCGCTATTTTTGCGAATGTGCGTAATTTGCAATTCTTCAAGCAAAGAGTTGAGCTGCTCTTCAATTTTGCTCGAGGAGAATTTTTTCCCTTCGTGATCGATCTGTAGCTCGAGGACCGCCCGAATATTCTCTTCTACCGTTAATCTGCGAAAAACCGAGGCATCCTGTGGGAGATAGGAGAGCCCCATGCGCGCGCGGCGGTGAATCGGCATGCTGCTGATTGGCGTGTCATCAATTTCGATACGACCAGCATCTGCGGCCACCAAGCCTACGATCATATAAAAGCTAGTGGTTTTTCCTGCACCGTTCGGGCCAAGCAACCCAACGACTTCACCGCTCTTGACGGAGATAGATACGTCTTGCACCACCATGCGTTTGCCATAGGACTTGCGCAGCCCAGTTGCGCTGAGTTTGCCTGGCGCGTGGTCAGGAGCTGGGTTTGCTGAGTTGGAGGCTTGCGATGTTTGCATGAATGATGCTTTAGGGGCGTGCTTTGCCGGTGGGTTTTGCTGCAGGCGTAGGAGGCACATTATCTTGCCTCGCTTTGCATTCGGCGACGGCAGCTTCGGTGCGTGCTTTAGGCTGTGCGACAGAACGCACGCGCCCATCAGCGTTTGCAGAGTTTGGCCCTGAGAACGCTTGATAAACATCCGTTTTTTGGTTGTAACGCACCTGCTGACCGCTCACCGTATCAAAGTGCTTGCCGCAGATATAGCGCGAGACAACAGCCTTGCCGATTAAATCAAAGGTTTCGTTTTTGCCGTCATATTCGGCGCGCTGGCCAACGCCTTCAAGTACTTCAAAATTTTCCGGACGTAGCTGACGAATCAGTACGAGCTTGTCGCTTTTCATCGTCGCTTCACCGAACTGATTGCCATCTTTGTCTTCACGCATTTGCAGCACGTCAGCGTTCATGGTGAGAAAGCCGCGTGTCATGACGACCTTGCCCGTGAAGGTACTTTCGCGTTTGATGTCGTCGTAATGCAGGGTGTCGGACAGAATGGTTGTGCTCGGCTCTTCGGCTGCCGCAGCGGGCGGTTGCGCCGGCTGCGCATGGGCGATGGCTCCTAGCACGCACAGTGTGGCGAGGAGTGAATGCAGGGCGGTGCGCTGAGAGCAAAGTTTAATCATGGCTTGGGTATTAAAGCTTTGGTAGTCGCTTGGGGGGTCGATTCTGCCGCCTGATCTTTCGGCGCAATGTCGACATCGGTCGATTTAAACACGTCTAGCTGCTGCGTGGCATTGTTAAACCGCATGCCGACTCCGCTCATGCGTGAACGACCGCTTGTTGCGACAGCGGGCAGATCCGTGAAGCTCAGGTCTTCTTTTACGAGCAAGGTGAGCTCTTCGCTGCGAAAGTTAAGGGGTTGGCGCTCAGCATCCCCAAGACGCAAAACTACAGCGTCACCTCGCATGATGATGCGATTGCCCTCGTCATACACAACGGCGATGCGGGAGGTCGCAACAGTGAGCGGATTCTCAGGCTTTAGCCCAAAGGCGCGTGGTGCAATCAATTCGTAGGACTTGTCGTCGGGAAAGTGTTCCATCAGATCCCCCTCGAGACGATGAATCACGATACCTGTGTTGTCAGTCCGGAGCATCACGATTTTTTTTGCCCAAGTGTCGGGTTCGTGTGTCAGGCGGCTAGGCGGATCAATTTCGACCGCACGCTGTGAATAGTCAGCGGCCCACCACGTCCCCATGACCAATGAGAGCAGGATGATGAAGGAGACGACGATTGAGGCGCGTTCTTTCATGGACGGCTACTGTATCGTGCCCGGGCCAAGGCGCCCCGGCTGGAAAAACGTCCCGAGACGATGCTGCGCCGCCAAAATGATGTCGCAACATTCACGCGCTGCGCCATGGCCGCCCGCCTTGGTCGCCACCCAGTGTGCCGCTTGCTGCACATAGGCGGGGGCGTCCGGTACCGAGGCAGCAAAGCCCGTGCGTTGCATCGCGGGCAAGTCGATGAGATCGTCTCCCATGAAGCCAGTTTGCTCGAGAGAAACGTGGTGTTTAGTCGCGAGTTCCGCGATGGCCATTCCTTTGTCACGGACGTTTTGCAGAACATCTCCGAGACCAAGTTCGGCGGCACGCCGATCAACGATCGGACCAGAGCGCCCAGTCATCAGCACAACCGTCACACCACTCGCCGCCAGCATTTTCAGGCCATGTCCGTCGAGCGCATTGAAGCGCTTGAAGACTTCGCCGTGCTCGCCATACCAAAGGCTGCCGTCAGTCAGTATCCCGTCAACATCGAACACCATCAGTTTGATGCGCGCAAGGCGCTCCCGGACGGAGGCGGAGATTTTGGAAAGCACAAGTGCTTCGGCGGGGTGGGGAATGAGAGGAGGTCTGTTCATCGTGATTTAGACGACTTTGGCCGTCATCAGGTCGTGCATGTGCAGGGCGCCGATCAGTTTGCCTTGCTCGTCCGACACTAGCATCTGGGTTAGTTTGTGGCTATCCATGATCACTGCCGCATCGACGGCGAGTGCCTCGGCCTGAATGTGGCGGGGATTGCGGGACATGCCTTCCGTTACGCTGAGGTTGCGGACATCCCCTTTGCGTTCTATTAAGCGGCGCAGGTCACCGTCAGTAAAAATGCCGATCGCACGACCGTCTGCGTCGAGAACGGCGGTCATGCCCATTCCTTTACGCGAGATTTCTTCTAAGGCTTCAAAGATCGAAGCGGTCTGCGTGACGCTGGGTACCGACGTAGCGCTGCGCATGATGTCGGCCACGCGCGTTAATAACCGCCGGCCAAGCGCACCACCGGGGTGCGACCGTGCGAAATCGTCTGCGCCGAAGCCACGTGCTTCAAGGCAGGCAACGGCCAGGGCGTCACCCATGGCGAGTGCAACGGTGGTGCTCGCGGTCGGCGCCAAATTGAGCGGACAGGCCTCTTGAGAGACGCTCACATCGAGGTGGACATCGGCTAAGCGAGCCAGCTCTGAATCGTTGTGCCCGGTCATCGCGATTACTTTGACCCCTAGCCGGTGCGCGGCAGGCAGGATGGTGAGCAGCTCTTGCCCGGAC
>CAIYWO010000520.1 GCA_903929925.1 uncultured beta proteobacterium
TTATCCCCGCGACGCAAGACAAGCAATCTGGCAATTTCGAGAGGCCAGTCAAGGCCGTGCCAAAACGAGCGGTGAAAAATCATTGTCGTTCCTTGTCGCCGAGTCGATGTCATCGGGGGCGAAGGAACTACTCAAACGTGAAAATATAGGCTTCTACGAAAGTGGTGGCAGCCTGTACCTGCCCGCGCCGGGCGCCTATCTCTACATAGACAAGCCGCCACCCAAAATACTGGCAAAGTCAGCGAGAGCATTGTTCGCAGGTCGGCGTGCGCAAGTACTGCATGCGCTACTAGTCCGTCATCAAGAGTGGTTTGGTGTAACTGATTTGGCGCAGTTGGCGATGGTGTCTGCCGCCACAACGTCGCAAGTGTTGACCGAACTAGAGCGTTTCGATTGGCTGGTAACGCGTGGGCAAGGGCCGAGCAAAGAACGCCACCTGAGTGAGCCCGCTGCATTGCTAGATGCATGGTCTAAACAACTTGCAGACACAAGCCCCGCAACACCGCGACGATATTTCGTGCCGGACATAAAGGCCGACAAGTTGGCAATACATATCGGTGAGAAATTCGATACTCATAACGTTCAATACGCGATCAGTCACGAGATCGCAGCTCAGTTCCATGCTCCGTTCCTATCCAACATTTCGCAATTACGCGTGCGAGTGCAAAGTGGGGCTGAAACAGAAACCGCAATCAACGCACTTGGCGCGAGAGTAGTTAGCGAAGGCTACAACTTGGCCATTATTGAAGCCAAGTACCCGGGCGAACTGCTGTTTCGTGAGCGGGTTGGGGGCGTATGGTTGGCCAGTCCGATTCAAATCTATCTCGACCTGCTTCGCAGCGAGGGCCGATCAAAAGAGTTGGCTGAGCACTTTCGCAAAGAAAGGATAGGGTTCTGATGGTAAAGCCAGCAACCCTTGACGGTTATAGCGACCAGTACACGATCGACTGCGAACGCGTGCTCGTAACCTTGTTAAGAGGACTAGGGCCGTGGAAGGATTCCGTCTACTTGGTGGGTGGGCTGACACCGCGCTACCTTGTCGCCGCTCGGCCACCTGAGGTTCCAGCGCATGCCGGCACGTTGGATGTAGACATTGTCATCGACTTGCAAATACTTACCGATATCGAGGCTTACCATACGCTGGAGGACAACTTCAAAAAAATGGGTTTCGAGCGCGCCGAAAACGAAAAACAGCAAAAACTATCGTGGCGATGGCAGACTCGAACAGAACATGGTGCGTTGATGGTGCTGGAGTTGCTGGCTTACGCACCGGAGCTCGCTGGTGGGAAAGTTCAGCCGTTGCCAACAGAGGGCACTATTTCAGCGTTGAACATTCCGCATTCTTCGATTGTGTTCGACATGTTCCAAATCACCGAAATTCAGCGGGAGCTTTTAGGTAGGAACGGAGTAGCAACCGAAAAGATCAGGCATGCAAACCTGGTCAGCTTCACTTGCTTAAAATCATTCGCATTCGATCAGCGCTTTGAGCGTAAAGATGCGCATGACCTTGTTTATTGCATCGAGCATGCCCCCGAAGGTATAGAGGCAGTAGCCGAGGCATTTCGTAACGAACGCAGCGGTAAACATGGTGCCGTCATCGAAACTTGTTTGACAATCCTACGCAGCCGTTTTGCGGGAGATGATGAGACGGAGGGTTATCGCAAAGATGGCCCAGTCGCGGTCGCTAAATTTGAGTTGGGCGAAGGCGACGAGCAGTATCAGCGCGAGGCGAGGACGTTGCGGCAGCGGCAGGCCAGCAATGTGATCGAGCAGCTGCTCAAAAGAATTGGATAAGGTAGCGCTGCTCTTAGCCCCATCGAGAACCGACGCCTTTGAATTACCCGCAGCACCTTATGCGCTTGCACCTAGAAACCTTTAGCTATGCACAAGCTTGCTCGCATTCGCCAACATTGCATCTAAATGCTGAATTAGTTGACCCGCATATAAATTGAGATCAGCTTGATTTTCTTGCGGCGGCGTAGGGTCAACACCATCAGGTGGTTGATGCCACCAGAGACGGTCGGTATCCGAAACACTGTGTCGACCCAA
>CAIYWO010000521.1 GCA_903929925.1 uncultured beta proteobacterium
CGCAGGCTAAAGACAACCAGGCCTGGGCTCTGAACAACATCCCTGCGATGCTGCCAGCCATAGATCGATCGGGCAGCGAAGCGAACAGCACAGGCGCAACAAGATATCCGACCGTCCACAAGCTACCCGCCCAGAGTGTGACGAGCAATACGCGAAGCCGGGACAAACCTCGCGCCAGCATCAGATATAGTGAACCTCAAGTACTTCGTAGCTGCGTACGCCACCCGGCGCCTGCACCTCAACCTCATCGCCGGCGTACTTGCCGATCAAGGCGCGTGCGATCGGCGAACTGATCGAGATTTTCATCAGTTTCAGGTCTGCTTCGTCTTCGCCGACGATCTGATAAGTCACCTTGTCGCCGCTACCCAGATCCTCCAGCGTTACGGTGGAGGCAAACACCACTCGACCCTCTGCATCGAGCAACTTCGGATCAATGATCTGCGCCGCGGAGAGTTTGCCTTCAAGGTCGGCAATACGGCCTTCGATGAAACTCTGGCGCTCCTTCGCAGCATCGTATTCAGCGTTCTCGGACAGATCGCCCTGAGCGCGCGCCTCAGCAATGGCGTTAATAACTGCCGGGCGCTCGACATGCTTGAGTCGATGAAGTTCGTCCTTGAGCAATTGTGCTCCGTGAACGGTAATTGGAACTGAGCTCATAGTATTTGTTGGGTGAATAAAAAAGCACAGAGGCTGCGTCGCTACGCAGCCTCTGTGACCGTTAAAGTGTAAACCAATTTACTGTAAAGAAGCGTGCATGCTTTGCAAATCATACACATGCAGCTCGCGCAGGTGCGCCATACCCTCGACAGCGGCCTCCGCTCCTGCAATCGTGGTGTAGGTGGTCACGCGCGCAGCGAGCGCGGAAGTACGTATGGTGCGCGAGTCATTGATCGCGGTACGCTTTTCTTCCACTGTGTTGACGACCAGAGCAATCTCGTTGTTCTTGATCATGTCGACGATATGCGGACGCCCCTCGGCAACCTTATTGACCGTCGTGACCGGCACGCCGGCTGCGGCAATCGCCGATGCTGTGCCTTTAGTAGCCACTACCGAGAAGCCAATACTGACCAGCTCGCGGGCGATCTCGACAGCGCGCGGCTTGTCGCTGTTTTTAACCGACAAAAACACCTTGCCAGACTCGGGCAAACGCACACTGGCACCCAGCTGCGATTTGACAAACGCCTCACCAAAGGTACGGCCCACACCCATCACTTCACCGGTGGATTTCATTTCCGGACCCAGAATGGTGTCAACGCCCGGGAATTTCACGAAGGGGAAGACAGCCTCTTTGACACTGAAGTACGGTGGATGAACCTCTGCCTTGATACCCTGACTATCCAGCGACTGACCCACCATGCAGCGCGCCGCAATCTTGGCCAACTGCAGGCCGGTGGCCTTGGACACATACGGCACCGTGCGCGATGCACGCGGATTGACTTCGAGAACAAACACCACGTCCTTCAATACGCCATCTATTTCCTGCTGCTGTACCGCGAACTGCACATTCATCAGGCCGACAACATTAAGGCCTTTTGCCATCAGTGCAGTCTGGTGCTTGATTTCATCGACTGTGGCTTTGGATAGCGAATAAGGCGGCAACGAGCACGCTGAGTCACCCGAGTGTACGCCCGCCTGTTCGATATGCTCCATCACGCCGCCAATAAAGGTGCGCACGCCATCTGACAGGCAGTCAACATCCACTTCGATCGCATCATTGAGGAATCGATCCAGCAGGACTGGGGAATCGTTCGATACCTTCACCGCTTCGCGCATGTAGCGTTCCAGATCGCGCTGCTCATGAACGATTTCCATCGCACGACC
>CAIYWO010000522.1 GCA_903929925.1 uncultured beta proteobacterium
CGCCAGCGTGCCATAACCCTCTTGATCCACCATCAACAGCCCATGCGCAAGTAGTTGCCGAAGCACGCTTCGCCATCCCTGCTCGGAAATATCCGCTCCAATCCCAAAGACCGAGAGCTCCTGGTGATCGTGCTCCAGTACACGGGGCGTTTTTTTGCCACGCAAGACATCAATCAAGTGCCCCGCGCCATAGCGCTGTCCGCGTTCTTTCCAGAGACGGTAGATGGCAGACAGCATCTTCTGTGCCGCAACCGTTCCATCCCATGCTTGAGGCGGCGTCAGGCAGTTGTCACAATTGCCACACGCAGTAATCGTCTGCCCAAAATATTGAAGCAAACCCACGCGTCGGCAAGAGATGGTTTCGCAAAGCCCCAGCATCGCCTCGAGCTGACTGCCGAGGCGGCGGCGAAAGGCGTCGTCGCCCGTTGACTCATCAATCATGCGGCGCTGCTGGACGACATCCTGCAGCCCATAGGCCAGCCAGGCCGTTGCAGGCAAGCCGTCACGACCGGCTCGACCGGTCTCCTGGTAATAACCTTCCACAGACTTTGGCATATCAATATGTGCCACAAACCTTACGTCCGGCTTGTCGATTCCCATGCCGAACGCGATGGTCGCAACCATGACCAAGCCATCCTCACGCAAGAAGCGTGACTGATTTTGCGCACGTACTGCCGTCCCTAAACCGGCGTGGTATGGCAGCGCTTGTATCCCCTGACTACATAAGTAGGCCGCGGTGTCATCCACCTTGTTGCGAGACAGACAATAGACGATGCCGCAGTCTCCGCGATGCTCCTCGCGCAGCAATTGCAATAACTGCTTACGCACATCCTGCTTTTCAACAATGTGGTAGCGCACGTTGGGTCGATCGAAGCTCGCGACAAAATGACTGGCATCGGTTAGCGCCAAGCGCTCAACGATTTCGCGCCGCGTGACATCGGTTGCGGTTGCAGTCAGCGCGATGCGCGGCACATCAGGCCAGCGCTCATGCAGCATCGACAAACCGAGATACTCGGGGCGGAAATCGTGTCCCCATTGCGAGACGCAGTGCGCCTCGTCAATCGCAAACAAGGCGATCTGACCCCGCTCAAGCAACTGCATGCAGCGATCCGTCAGAAGTCGTTCTGGTGCGACATAGAGCAGGTCGAACTCACCGCGCAGGAATGCTTGCTCGACGTCACGCGATACTTGCCAATCCTGCGTTGAGTTTAAGTAAGCCGCACGAACGCCAAGCTCGGTCAAGGCATCCACTTGATCTTGCATCAGGGCGATGAGGGGCGAAATAACAATCCCCGTGCCCGGACGCACAAGCGCAGGTACTTGATAACAGAGAGACTTTCCCCCTCCGGTTGGCATCAAGACGAGCGCATCGCCCCCCTCAATGACACGCTCAACGATGGCCTCCTGGTCACCCCGAAAGGATTCATAGCCAAATACACTGGCGAGCACACGCCGTGCGCTCTTCTTTGAGGCGGAATCGGCCGCAAAGGTGTGCGACTTAGACATGTAAAACCGTGAGCAACGACATAACGAGATTGTAGTGGATACACTTGCTCAAACGGTCAGGACGCTGCACACTACAGAAAAAAGGGAATTGCGAATCATGTCCGAGGTGCGTACCAAAATTTTGGTGGTCGATGACGATCCTGCTTTGCGTCAGCTACTCGCCGATTACCTCAATAAGTATGGCTTCGATACGCTGCTCGCGCCGGACGCACGTAACCTTGACGCATTGATTGAACGCTTTGCGCCAGAACTCCTTGTGCTGGATCGCATGATGCCGGGTGGCGATGGCGCCGAGGCCTTACGTGCGCTCAGAGCACAAGGCGAAGACATACCCGTGATTCTTCTTACCGCACGCGACGAGTCGGTCGACCGCATCATTGGTCTGGAAGCCGGTGCCGACGACTACGTCGGCAAACCTTTCGATCCCAGGGAATTGCTCGCTCGCATTCAAGCGGTGTTACGACGCAAGGGCGGCTCATCTTCCAGCAAACGTCTTGCGCCTATTACGTTTGGTGATTTTGTTTTCGATCCCGTCATGCGCCAACTGCGCAAGCATGACCAAGTCGTCAAATTGACCGGTGGGGAGATCAATCTCTTAGAAGCACTGCTGCAAAGCCCCGGCAAACCACTCTCGCGCGAACGGCTGATGACGCTTGCACGCGACGATGAGGCGGGTGAGCGCAGCGACCGAGCGATCGACATCGCGATTCTGCGCCTTAGGCGTGCGCTCGAAGACGATCCCAAACAGCCCCGTTGGATCCAGACCGTCTGGGGCACCGGTTACCGCTTTTCACCTTGAAGAACACGCCGCCACTCGTGCCGCAATCACTGCGTGCCCGCTTGATTGCCCTGCTGCTTGCGAGCGTGGTCGCCGGTCAGTTTGCAACGCTCTATTTGGCGTCACTGTACCAACGGGATCATGCACAGGCCGTAGCCCTGGATCTGATTGCGACCACCATCCGCGCACTACATTTCTCGATGGAACATGCAGCGCCCGCTGACCGGGCAGAGTTCGTCAGACAAGCCTCAGAGGGCCAATGGCGGCTTTGGTCGCGTCCACTTCCAAATGATGTGAGACTTTTGCGTCAGCCAACTCCCGCGAGCGCAGAATCGGTACGCATCCAACCTGTCCAAGAAAAGCAAGCGAATACACAGACTGGCGCACGGCGACTCACCAACCGCGCGCCGCCAGATTCAGATCCTACGGCAAACGATAGCGCGCAAGGCGAGCGTGCAAGCAGCGCAAGTGATCGAAGCATCAACAGCCTATTAGAAAGTCTGAATGAACGCCTCAGTGGCGACAGTCGCGTTGCCGTCTCGTACGGGCAGCCCCCTGAGCTTTATATCTCGCTGCCTCAGCTGACCGACCCCGTGCCTGGACGCCTGCGGGACTGGCTCGTCATTCCGCTTGAACAGCTCAAGCCACCACTCGCAAGTTC
>CAIYWO010000523.1 GCA_903929925.1 uncultured beta proteobacterium
CGCGTTAGCCTCACTGGCCTTCGACTATCCCGATCCCAAAAGACCAGATCGCGCAGACATGTTTCGCAATCAACTGGCCGACTTAATCGAGCTCGACCTCACCGGCCGCATCGATGCACGCACTATTAAAGCCTCCTACGCGGGAGCCATCGGCATCCCACAATTTATGCCAGGGAGCATCAAGCGATTCGCGGTCAGTGCGAGCGGTGCAACGCAAATCAATCTATCAGGCAGTGTGCCCGATGCCATCGTATCGGTGGCCAACTTTTTGGTTGAACATGGCTGGCAACGGGGTTTACCAGTGTTTGCGCCTGTGACGCTACCAAGCTCTGCAAGCAAACTGGTCGATGGGGGGTTGAAGCCAACCCTCGATTGGCCACAGCTCCGTGCAGCGGGTGCACGCCTTGCGCCTGGAGCAAAGGAAGGCCCGTGGATGCGCGCTGCACTGGGCGTCATTGATCTGCCAGAAGAGTCGGCTGGAACGGTCGAGCTACGCACAGCCACGCCGTACATTTTTACGATCACGTTGTACAACCGTAGCTATTTTTATGCAGCGTCGGTGGCAGACTTGGCCGCAGAGCTTAGCAAACCATAGAGTGGGCTCGCTTAGGCCTGCTCGTCAAACAAGCCTGTTGATAAGTACCTATCGCCACGATCGCAGACAATAAAAGCGATTGTGGCGTTGCGGGCTTGTTGCGCCACACGCAGCGCAGCGACCAAAGCCCCTGCAGCGGAAACTCCCGCGCAGATCCCTTCATCCGCGGCGAGCCGACGTGCCATGGCTTCGGCGTCTTTTTGCTCAATCAACTCAAATTGGTCCACCACACTTGGGTCGTAAATTGCAGGCAGATACGCTTCCGGCCATTTCCGGATACCCGCAATCTGGGAACCCTCAGCTGGCTGAGCACCTACGATTTTTATATCCGGATTTTTTAATTTTAAATAACGCCCAACACCCATGATGGTCCCGGTCGTACCCATGGCACTGACAAAGTGGGTAATTTGTCCGGCGGTCTGCTCCCAAAGCTCTGGGCCTGTGGTTTTAAAGTGGGCCAGCGGGTTATCGGGGTTGGAAAACTGATCCAGAACCTTGCCCTGCCCCTGCGCTTGCATCTTGCCGGCGAGATCGCGTGCGTACTCCATCCCGCCTTGACTCGCTGGGGTCAAGATAAGTTTTGCCCCATACGCAGCCATTGAGGCACGACGCTCAACAGACAAATTGTCGGGCATGATCAAAATCATTTTGTAGCCACGCATCGCCGCTGTCATTGCCAAGGCAATACCCGTGTTCCCGCTCGTGGCCTCAATGAGGGTGTCGCCAGGTTTGATGTCGCCTCGCGCTTCTGCGCCAAGAATCATGGACAAGGCCGGACGATCTTTCACCGAACCGGCCGGATTATTGCCCTCGAGCTTGCCCAGCACAATATTGCCGCGCTCGGCTGCAATGGGGCCGGGTAGGCGTTGGAGTCGAACGAGGGGCGTCTGCCCAACGGCATTTTCAACGGTAGGATAGGTTTTCATAGGATTAATCATACAGAAAATGCCGCGCTCTGGATGGCGATTACTTATGCTCTGCAGGGGCTATTACCCCCGGCATCAACACAGGCTTGACCGCATCACGCCCAGCTTGGCGCGATGTCCCGAAGCCACCCTCAACAACCTGAGGTCCAGGCTGATGGCTGACAGACGTCTTCTCCGGCGTCCCCACACGCAACCCCCCGCTGTGTAAAACCTTTACGCGTTGCGCACCGATTCCGCGCACGCGTTCGGACAGATCCGTCAATGACTCAAACGCGCCTGCACGCTCACGCTCTTGAATAATCATTTGTGCAGTCCGCGGACCAACCCCTCGGAGTCGCTCTAGTTCAGCAACCGACGCCACGTTGACATCTATTGCATACGCAGCAAACGTTCCGCCCAGACTAGCGCCGAGGCCTGCGGCCGCCAACGCCAACTTCCCCGCACGATACCGAAAAGGTCGGCCCGGGCGCCGAACGCGTGACGCAGTGTTCCATTCACCAGGCCGCACCGTCGCGATCGGTGTTGCGACAGGATCAACAAGAAAGGGGTTCATAGGGCA
>CAIYWO010000524.1 GCA_903929925.1 uncultured beta proteobacterium
ATGCGCGCAATTTTTGATGTGATGGGCGTGCGTAACGTCGTGGCGAAAAGCCTCGGCTCGAGCAACCCTTACAACATGGTTCGTGCAACGCTGAATGGCTTGCGCGCTTCCCTCACCCCGTCGGAAGTTGCTGCAAAACGTGGCAAAACCGTCGAAGAGATTCTGGGGTAAGTCATGGCTGATAAACAAGTCAAAGTCACTTTGGTCCGTTCGACCATTGGTACAAAGCAAGACCACCGCGATACAGTGCGCGGTCTGGGTTTGCGTCGTCTCAACAGCAGCAAAGTGCTCAAAGACACTCCCGAAGTTCGCGGAATGATCAACAAAGTTGATTATCTCGTGACTGTCTCGGAAGTCTGAAAGGAATCACGATGTCGATTACTCAATTAAATACGCTCAAGCCTGCCGTTGGCTCGACACACGCAAAGCGTCGTGTTGGTCGTGGTATTGGCTCTGGCTTAGGCAAAACTGCTGGTCGTGGCCACAAAGGTCAAAGCTCGCGCGCCGGTGGCTTTCATAAAGTCGGCTTCGAAGGCGGTCAGATGCCTCTGCAGCGTCGCTTACCAAAGCGTGGCTTCTCTATTCTTGATGATCACCTGTACGCGCAAGTGCGTTTGTCCGACCTGCAAGCTCTGCCTGTCGACGAAATCGACGTGCAAGTGTTGAAACAGGCTGGCGTAGTTGGTACGCAAGTGCGCTATGTCAAAGTGTTCAAGTCGGGCGAGCTGTCACGCAAAGTTACCCTCAAAGGTATCGGAGCTACAGCTGGTGCGCGTGCTTCAATTGAAGCCGCTGGCGGCACGATTGCTTAAGACGGATTAAAGAATGGCAACAGCACAACCCGCAGGAAAAGCAGGCCCACGTTACGGCGACTTAAAGCGCCGTCTCGTGTTCCTGGTGCTCGCTTTGGTGGTTTACCGCCTGGGTACGCACATTCCTGTTCCGGGCATCAACCCAGATGCGCTCGCAGATTTGTTCCGCGAGAATCAAGGTGGAATCCTCGGCCTGTTCAACATGTTCTCGGGTGGTGCCTTGGCACGCTTCTCGATTTTCGCGTTGGGCATCATGCCGTACATTTCCGCTTCGATCATCATGCAGTTGATGTCGGTGGTGGTGCCTTCTCTTGAAGCCATCAAAAAAGACGGCGAAGCTGGTCGCCGCAAGATTACGCAATACACGCGCTACGGCACTGTTGCTCTGGCATTAGTGCAGGCGATTGGTATTTCAGTCGCGCTCGAATCCCAGCCAGGTTTGGTGATCGATGCAGGTGTGATGTTCCGTTTGACGACTGTTGTGACCTTGGTCACTGGTACGATGTTTGTGATGTGGCTGGGTGAGCAAATCACTGAGCGCGGTTTAGGTAACGGCATTTCAATCCTGATTTTTGCAGGTATTGTCGCTGGGCTGCCAAGCGCACTAGCCGGATTGTTGGATTTGGTTCGTACGAATGCAATGTCGGGCTTCTCGGCACTGTTCATCGTCGCACTGTCTGTTCTCGTAACGGCTTTCGTTGTGTTGGTTGAGCGCGGTCAGCGCAAGATCACTGTCAATTACGCCAAGCGTCAGGTCGGTAACAAGGTGTATGGCGGGCAAACCTCGCACTTGCCCCTCAAGCTGAACATGGCAGGTGTGATTCCCCCAATTTTTGCGTCTTCGATCATTTTGTTCCCAGCAACGATTACTAGCTGGTTCTCGAACACCGAAGGCATGCGTTGGTTAGGCGATTTGGCTGCAGCGCTTGCGCCACGTCAACCGCTCTACATTACGTTGTATGCAACAGCTATTATTTTCTTCTGCTTCTTCTACACGGCGCTGGTATTTAATAGCCGCGAAACAGCAGATAACCTTAAGAAGAGCGGTGCGTTTGTTCCAGGGATTCGTCCGGGCGAACAGACCGCTAAATTCATCGACAAGATTTTGATGCGATTGACTTTGGCTGGCGCCTTGTACATCACGTTGGTGTGCTTGTTGCCGGAGTTCTTGGTCATGCTTTGGAATGTACGGTTTTATTTTGGCTGCACCTCTTTGCTGATTATTGTTGTATTTACGATGGACTTCATGGCTCAGGTTCAGGCCTAC
>CAIYWO010000525.1 GCA_903929925.1 uncultured beta proteobacterium
GGACCAAACTCTTCGGTTTTTTCAACGCGCTCACCATGTCCACCAAAGGCGCGGGCGTAAGCCGAGAAATCCGGGTTCTTAAGCTGAGTCGCAGAAATCCGCCCTGGGTAGTGCTTCTCTTGGTGCATACGAATCGTGCCGTACATCCCATTGTCGACAATGACGACCACGAGTGGCAGGTTGTATTGGACTGCGGTCGCAAACTCTTGACCATGCATCATGAAACAGCCGTCGCCGGCAAAGCAAACCACCAGTTTGTCCGGTGCAACACGCTTTGCACCCACCGCGGCAGGTAAGCCGTAACCCATGGAGCCTGAAGTGGGCGCGAGTTGTGTGCCGAACTGCGTGAAGCGATGAAAACGATGCAACCAGGTTGCAAAGTTGCCGGCGCCGTTGGTCATGATCGCGTCAGCTGGCAGTTTTGATTCCAGATAAGCCATCACGCCGCCCATTTGCAATGCACCTGGGGTTTTGATCGGTACTGGGTCGCTCCAGTTGAGGTAGCTTTGGTGCATGGCAGCAGTGTCGGCAGCCCAGGGCGTAGCAGAAGGTGTGGCCAAGCTGCTGAGTTCCGCGGCGAACGCGATAGGCGATGCGTTGATGGCGACCGCTGCACGGTAGACGCGTCCAAGTTCACCACTGTCTGGATGGACATGCACGAGTGTTTGCTTTGGCACCGGAATATCAAAGAGGGTGTAAGCCTGACTGGGCATTTCGGACATGCGACCGCCCACGAGCAGCACCAGATCAGCATCTTGCACACGCTTGAGCAGTTCTGGGTTCAGTCCAATGCCAACGTCGCCAATGAAGCACGGGCTGTTCGCAGGGAAAAGCATCTGCCGGCGGAACGACACGGCAACCGGTAGTTTGAAGCGCTCAGCAAATTCGACGAAATGTTTAACAGCTGTCGCATTCCAACGCGCGCCACCGAGAATGGCGACAGGTGCTTTGGCTTGTGACAAGCGCTTGGCGAGGTCCGCCATTTGACCGAGTGAAGGCGCAGAGTCGATCGCTTCGTAGTGCGGGGCGTCTGGCACCGTTGCGAGCTCGACCAACATGTCTTCAGGCAGCGCAATCACAACAGGACCAGGGCGTCCCGAGGTCGCGACATGAAACGCACGGGACAGAATTTCTGGAATGCGAGCTGGGTCGTCGATTTCAGTTGCCCATTTCGCTGCTTGCCCGAAAACGGCGCGGTAATCCATCTCTTGGAACGCTTCGCGCTCACGCATGCCGCGTTCGATTTGTCCGACAAAAACAATCATCGGGGTCGAGTCTTGTTTGGCAATGTGAATGCCGGCGAGGGCATTCGAGGCACCCGGTCCGCGCGTGACCATACAGATGCCAGGTTGTCCGGTCAGTTTGCCGTGTGCGTCAGCCATCATGGCAGCGCCACCTTCTTGGCGACAAACAGTCACTTCGATATTGACGTCAACAAGCGCGTCTAGCACCGCTAAAAAGCTTTCGCCCGGGACGCAAAACACGTGCTTCACGCCGTGGCTGACCAACTGGCCGACAAGAATTTGACCGCCAGTGCGGGGGTTTTTGGCTGAAGGGGCTTGGCTCATTATTTTTTAGTCATTTGTTGTAAAAGGAATGGGCTTAATCATATCGTGTTGTCAGGGCATTTTCCCCTGCCAACCTAATTAAATTGGGGCGCCGAGCCATTCACACAGGTCGCTGTCCGCCAAGGACGCATCACCGATTGGATCTCTGGCGGCAAGACGGTGCTGCAAGACCAGGTCGGCCAGTTTTGCCCGAATAGGCATGGATGCTTGCTTGGCTTCCCAGCGCATGCCAGCCATGGTCACGACGTGGTAGAGCGCGCTCGCAGCTTGGCGTGCCTGCTCCGAGGTATTGGCTGCACTGGCGCTCTCGGCAAACGCAAACGCGCGTTCAATGCGTTCCGCTTGCAGGGCTGCCAAGGCGGGCGAAACTGGGAGGCCGTCTGCAAGCAACTCCGCAACATGGGCGCGCAGCGCGGGGAGGGCATCCTCGCGCTGAATGGCGCGCAACACATCTAGTGCGACGATGTTGCTGGTTCCTTCCCAGATCGATCCAAGATGGGCGTCGCGCAACACACGCGGATCGCTCCATTCCTCGATATAGCCACA
>CAIYWO010000526.1 GCA_903929925.1 uncultured beta proteobacterium
CGTCAGTGTTGCAGCAAATGAAATCTACGCCCTGTACACCGGACTTAATCATATGGGCCACTGCGTTGCCGCCTGCACCACCGACACCGACCACCTTGATGACCGTGCCTTTATTTGCGTTATCTAACATTTCAAACATCATGATTGACTCCCTCAAGTCTAAATAAGTAAACGTTTCTAAGTCCCCAACTACTTTTTAGAAATCGCTTCAAACTCGCCGCCGACTTTGTCCGCGCCGGGTTTGAAACGCCTCTCCAACAGACCGGGCAAACAACAAGATACCCAATCCTTTCGGTGCCCGAAGGCTCCAAAATCAATGCATGAACCACTCTTTCATGCGAGCCAAAATCGCTTTAAAACTTCCTGCCTGTTGCGTGACCTTACGACCACGCAATCTCTGCATACGCGCTTCACCTAGCAAACCCATCACTGTCGAGAAGCGCGGATTGCGCATCACATCCGCCAAACTGCCGTTGTAGTCAGGTACAGCGAGACGCGCCGGCTTCAAGAACACATCCTCGGCAAGCTCAACCATCCCAGGCAACATAGATGTACCGCCCGTCAACACAACGCCAGATGAAAGCAAATCTTCATAGCCTGATTCGCGGATTACTTGCTGCACTAACCCAAAGAGCTCCTCTGCACGAGGCTCGATCACAGCACCCAGCGCCTGTCGCTTGATGAGTTTTGGTCCTCGATCGCCCAGACCAGGCACTTCGAGCGTCTCATCAGGATCCGCCAATACTTGCTTGGCGATACCAAACCGCAACTTGATATCCTCTGCATCAGGCGTCGGAGTACGAAGCATTTGCGCAATATCACTTGTGATCTGATCGCCAGCGATTGGCAAAACGGCTGTGTGTCGAATCGCTCCGCCGGTGTAGATCGCCACATCAGTGGTTCCGCCACCGATATCCACCAACACGACACCCAACTCTTTTTCATCAGCGGTTAAGCACGCCAAGCTCGATGCAAGAGGTTGCAAAATCAGATCCTGAACCTCCAACCCGCAACGGCGCACACACTTCACGATGTTCTGGGCCGCGCTGACAGCACCCGTCACAATATGCACCTTCACTTCTAAGCGCAAGCCGCTCATGCCTATCGGTTCGCGGATATCTTCTTGCCCATCGACGATGAATTCTTGCGTCAATACGTGCAAGACCTGCTGATCAGTTGGGATATTGACAGCCTTTGCCGTTTCAATCACCCGGGCAACGTCCGTCGCAGTGACTTCTTTGTCTTTCACGGCAACCATGCCGCTCGAATTAAAGCTGCGAATGTGGCTGCCGGCGATCCCGGTGTACACGTCGCGAATCTTGCAGTCAGCCATCAACTCCGCTTCTTCCAAGGCGCGTTGGATCGAGTTGACGGTGGTTTCAATGTTAACAACGACGCCCTTGCGCATGCCGCGCGACTCGTGCTGGCCGAGGCCGAGCACTTCAAAACGGCCCTCCGGCAATATTTCGGCGACCACAGCAACGACTTTGCTGGTGCCGATGTCGAGGGCGACGATTAGATCCTTGATGTCACGGGTCATGGCGTTATCGTTTCTTTTGAGGTTGAGTAGGTTCTGGCAGTGCAGCGAGCGTCAATGCAAAGCCGTTGGGATAGCGAAGGTCGACGTGCGTTACAGCACGGCCACCGGTTTTTTGACTGGCTTCTGGCCAGGCTTGTACAAAACGTCGAATACGTGCTGCAAACGGCAACGCGCCTGGTATACCCGCTTGCGTGTTTGGAGCATCGGCGCCCGGATCTCGACCTAGCGCAAGCGTCATATCGTTTGAGAGAGTCGCTTCCCACGCCAGTCGATCGCTCAAGGACAACTTGCGTACGTTCAGACCCAACGGGGCGAACCAGCTCGTCATCTCCGCGTAGCGGTTGACGACCAACAGCTCTTTGCCCTCTGGGCCCTCGAACTGCGGTAACTGCGTGTCGTCGTCTAACTCGCCCTGGTTGGCAGTAAACGCTTGCCCCCACGTGTTGATCATTTGGTTGTCGTTCCAGAGGGCCAACGGTTGCTGCTCTTCGATCGATACCCGCAACATATTGGGCCAAATCCGACGAACCGTTGCCGAGCGCACCCATGGCGCCTCTTCGAAGACGCTCTGTGTTTCGAGCAAATCGATTGTGAAGAAATTGCCTGTTAGATTTCCTGCAACCGTCGACTGAAGGTTCTCTGGCGTGACGTACTTTAATGTGCTGTTTGGTACGGGCTCGATCTCGATCGCAGTCAACGCAAACATCGGGCGCTGAATGAGCCAGTACACACCGCCTGCGAGCATAGCTAGCACAGCCAGCACCATAAGGGTGTTGGCAAGGCGATTGATCGTACGAGCTTCGTTCCACACAACTGGCTCCGTTATTCTTGCTTGAGGCGACCCACTTTGCAGCGGGCCTCACTCAAGATATGCATACACAAACTGGGGTAATCCATTCCGACTGCTTTAGCTGCCATCGGCACGAGCGAGTGTCCTGTCATACCTGGGGAAGTATTCATCTCGATGAGCCAAGCTTTGCCTGACGCATCGAGGATGACATCTGCACGACCCCAGCCTTCACAACCAAGAGCTCGATACGCCTGAACACTAATCTGAGCAATGTGTGCAGCGAGGGCCGGATCGATCGGCGCTGGACACAAATAACGTGTGTCATCTGAGAAATATTTATTTTGATAATCGTAATTACCGTCTGGCGCAACAATTTCAATGAGCGGTAAGGCGCGTGCCGATTCACCGCCACCCAGAATTGCCACCGTCAGTTCGCGTCCAGAAATAAACTGCTCAGCCAAGACGACGTCGTCATACTGCGCTGCATGCTGATATGCACCTATAACCTCTTCTGCTCGCGACGCTTTGACAATGCCTAATGTCGAGCCCTCGTGCGGAGGCTTCATCATGAGGGGTAGACCTAACCGCTCAACTGCGCTCATTACACTTTGCGCATCGTGTAATGCTGCGTAACCCGGCGTGGGCAGACCAGCCTCAATCCAGATTCGCTTGGTCATGATCTTGTCCATTGCAAGGCTGGAAGCCATAGGGCCACTTCCCGTGTAAGGGATTCCCAATAACTCCAGTGCTCCTTGAATGGTGCCGTCCTCACCAAAGCGACCATGCAACGCGATGAAGACGCGATCAAACTTTGCATCCGCCAGTTCACCCAAGCTACGCGCGCCAGTATCAAATAGGTGCGCATCGACACCCTGACTTACCAGCGCTGCATGCACGCCAGTGCCAGACATGATCGAGACCTCGCGCTCGGCAGACTTTCCGCCATACAGGACTCCCACACGACCCATCGGATGTGTCATCGCAATCCTCCAAGTTGATCTGGCACTTTGCTGATGGAGCCCGCACCCATGACGATGACGACATCACCATCTTGCGCAAAGTTTTTGATTGCGTCTGGCATGGCGGCAACGTCCTCAACGAATACTGGCTCGACCTTGCCTGCCACACGGACACCGCGCGCGAGCGCTCTTCCATCTGCGGCGACCAACGCAGGTTCACCCGCGGCATACACCTCAGTGAGCAAGACTGCATCCGCCGAACTCAGAACTTTGACAAAATCCTCAAAACAATCCCGCGTGCGGGTGTAACGATGTGGCTGAAAGGCCAGAACGATACGACGCTGCGGCCATGCACCGCGAGCGGCGGCCAATGTCGCAGCCATTTCAACTGGATGGTGACCATAATCATCAATCACGCTGAACGTACCGCCTTTCGTGGTCGAAAAATCACCGATTTGGGTGAATCGTCGACCAACGCCACGGAATTCCGACAAGCCTTTCGCAATTGCGAGATCATCCACACCGAGTTCGGTCGCCACAGCAATCGCTGCCAAGGCGTTCAGCACGTTATGTTTGCCTGGCAAACTCAGATCTATCGATAGCAAGGGCATCGTGCCTTGCCGCGTTGTGCGCGAGACGTCAAACTGCATACGCGTTCCGGTTGCACGCACATTCGACGCCCGAAACTGTGCGTCAGCATTCAAGCCGTACGTAATCAGTGGTCGCGACACAAAAGGAATAATGTCACGCACATTCGCATCGTCCGAGCAAACAATTGCACTTCCATAAAATGGCAGGCGCTGCGTGAATTCAACAAAAGCACTTTTTAGTTTCGCAATATCGTGCCCATACGTATCCATATGGTCAGCATCAATATTGGTGATGATGGCCATCACAGGCAATAAGTTCAAGAAGGAAGCGTCGGACTCGTCTGCCTCCACAACGATGTAGTCCCCTGCGCCCAGACCAGCATTGGCGCCCGCAGCGTTCAAGCGACCACCGATTACAAATGTGGGGTCCATCCCGCCTGCCGCCAGCACACTGGCGACCAAGCTCGTCGTTGTAGTCTTGCCATGCGTACCGGCCACAGCGATGCCGCGCTTAAGGCGCATTAATTCGGCCAACATCACAGCGCGTGGGACCACGGGTATCCGAGCTTCACGCGCAGCGATCACTTCTGGGTTGTTATTCGCGACCGCGGTAGACGTCACAATCGCATCCGCGCCAAGAACGTTCTCTTTCTGATGACCCAGCGCAATGGTCGCACCAAGCCCCTGAAGTCGTTGGGTCACTGCGGAGTGTGCGAGGTCTGATCCTGAAATCTGATAACCAAGGTTCAACAAAACTTCTGCAATACCGCTCATGCCAGAACCACCGATCCCGACAAAATGAATGTGCTGAAGACGATGTTTCATGCTTTGCCTCCGGCCAATTCTTCACAAATATCTGCAATCCGCTGCGCGGCGTGGGGTTGAGCGTGTGCGCGTGCACGTTGCGCTACAGCATTCAATTCATCACGTGTACGAAGTGATAACCATTGCGCAACACCCTCTGCGGTCATATCTTTTTGTTGCAACACCCAGCCCGCTCCCGCATCAGTCAAAAATTTCGCATTCGCGGTTTGATGGTCATCGACGGCAAACGGGAATGGCACAAAAAGAGCGGCGACACCTGCTGCGGATACCTCGGCGACAGTCATCGCACCAGCCCGACAAATCAGCAAATCGGTTTGACCTAACGCAGTCGCCATATCGTCAATAAACGCAACGCATTTAGCCTGCACTCCCGCATCGGCATAGGTACGCTCCAACGCCTCGATATGCTGCGCACCCGCCTGATGGGTCACGATGGGTTGCGCCTGCGGTTGCATCTGAGCAAATGCCTGAGGCAGGACTGTGTTTAACGCGGTTGCACCCAGGCTGCCGCCCACGACCAGTACCCGCAATGGACCGCTGCGCTGGCCGTATCTTTCACTAGGATCTGGAAGGCGCACAACTTCTTTGCGTACTGGGTTGCCGACCACCTCAGCACCGGGAATCGCTCCCGGAAAGCCGCTTAAGACACGCCGAGCGAGGTGCGACAGATAGCGATTCGTCATGCCAGCAATTGCATTTTGTTCGTGCAGCACCAACGGCTTTGCGCGCAAAGCACTGACA
>CAIYWO010000527.1 GCA_903929925.1 uncultured beta proteobacterium
CGACATTATCGTGGCGGGTCGCAATTTTGGCTCTGGGTCGTCGCGTGAGCACGCACCCCTTGCAATCCGTGCCGCAGGAATTTCTTGTGTCGTTGCGACGAGCTTTGCCCGCATTTTTTATCGCAATGCGATCAATATCGGACTGCCCGTTTTTGAATGCCCGGAACTTGTTGCCGCGGTGAGCTCGGGCGACCGCGTGGACGTTGACCTTGTCGCAGGCGCATTTATGGTGGGTGCCAAGCGCTACGAAACACCACCTTTGCCGGCCGTCATACAGTCAATTGTGGATGCACAAGGACTCGTTCCTTTTATCGCCCAAGAAGTCAAACGGCGCGCAGCCGATGGGGCAAGCCGATGAGGTTTCAGAGTCGTTGGTTTTGGGTAGCCGCAGCTGCCTTGGTGGCTTTGAATCTTTTCGTGTACTTCTGGTGGGCGAATCGTCCGTTAGTCACTGTTAAAACGACTGAAATTAACCGTGATCTCGTCGCAGGGTTGCGCAGTGAAGCGGAGCGGCTCCAACAAATTCTTGAGGCAGCCTGTGGGACACCGGGGCTAGATTCTTATAAGCGTGGCGAGATCGGACCTGTTCAGTCTGGTGGGTCGCCGACGGCTACACCACCGGCCGAGCCGAGCGCTTCGGTGCTTGCCCAGGATAAGCTCGTGGCGCTGCTTGAGGCCGCAACAGTCAGAGTCCTGGTCTTTGGCGCCAACAACAAGTACCAGGGGCACGGAACAGGATTTTTTATTGATCAGAACACGCTCGTGACGAATCGGCATGTGATCGAGAACGGTCGCTCATTCGCGATCACGAGCCGTGTCCTGGGCAAGGAGCCGATTCCCGTTCGTCTGATCGCAGCGACGCGCGACTCGGAATACACCAACCCGGACTTCGCCATTTTGCGTGCGGATAAAGTACCGCCGGGTGCAGCCAAACTTGCTATTGCCACGGAGCCTCAGGTCCTGCAGACCGTGGTCGCCGCGGGCTATCCCAGTTCAGATATTCGTGTCGATGCCGATTTAGTGACGCCTAATACTGTGTTTTCCCAGGGCGAGGTCAGTGTGCTTCAGCGTCAGCGGAACAATATGGTGTTGGTGCTGCATACTGCCAAAATCGCGACAGGTAGTTCAGGTGGGCCTTTAGTCAACCGTTGTGGCAATGTGGTGGGGGTCAATACCTTCATCGGAGCACAAGAAGACAAGTTTAGTGACCGATCTTTGTATGCCTTGTCCGCCGCGGCGTTGCGTACATTCCTGGATCAGAGTGGGCAGTCGTATACAAAAATGTCGAGCGAATGCGCCTCGTCGCCTAAGAACTGACGCCAACGGACAGAGACGATTCATCATGCAAACTTTGCCAGTGGTCACGCAACGAAAGCTTATCGACGTTAAAGGAATTAACGGACAACCAGTTTTTACTTACTACCAGCAGTTGGTGAGCTTGTTGCAACGCGATACCAGCCAGCCGTCCTTGACGACATTTTTTGCCGAGCCAGTGGTGAATTCGCTCAAAGGTGAAATCGCATGGTCTACGAAACTGCCCGGTGAGGTCAGGGCGTTTGACGCGCTCAGTGCCACAGAGAAAATGACGGTCGCAGAGCGTCTGTCGTTGAACTGCCAGCGGGTTCGCGCGCTTGCGCAGCAAATCGCCGGAAATGGTGGTTCAACAGCATCCGCGCACGGGGCTCAAGCGTTGCTCGCCATGCTGAGTACACCGGATGCGTTGAATTCTATTTACCTGGTGGGTGATCAGCTTGTCATCGCGCAATGGGGATGTATCCCCTACGGAGACAAGTCACCAGATTTTGATATTGACAGGCGGTTTGCTCAAGCGTTTCGTCCAGCAGAAAAAATTGTTGCCGCTAACCAGACGAAAGTACAGCCTACGGGAGTGCTACCTGCATTTCTGCCTTGGCTTGTCCTGCTACTTTTGTTGTTGCTCTTGATCGCAGGATTGACGAACAGGCAGTGGCTCAGCTTGGTA
>CAIYWO010000528.1 GCA_903929925.1 uncultured beta proteobacterium
AAGCGTAACTGGCAGGAACAGCCTTTGAGGCCAAATATTTGCCTTGAAGCAGTACTGCTGGGTTGGCATCTGCAAATGCTTTGACTTTAGCTGGGTCCGCCATTTTGGTGGTTGGGTCAGGCTGTAAAGATTGCAAGCGTCCGAAAAACTGATCAGGCGTAGCCGCGCCAAAGACAGGCGCTGATATGTTTCCCATTTGCCAGATTTCGTTGTTTGGCAAGGCAAATTGCAAGGCTAAGTTTCGTTGCGATTTCGTATTGTCAGCTGCTTTGGGATTTCCGCCACCTACTGAAAAGCGCACAATAACTGGGATCGCCTTGCCGCTGAACGCAGAGGCGCTAGAAATATTTTTACCCTCTGGGCTGCCGACAAACTCACCGGTTGCGCAAACACCTTTTGCGCCCGACCGTCTAAAGCCCTCAAACTTGCCACCAGTCAATTCAAACTGATTGATCATCGAGTTAGGGTCTGGATCGGCAAACGCAAAATTACTACCGAAGCTTGAAACGCCAATTGAAAGAATGGCAACAGCCAAACTGGTGAATTTCATTGACTTCATAGGGATTCCTTAAGTGGGTAAGTGATAGGCTACGCGGTTTCGCTAAAACCGACAGTAGGTCTATTCTCTAAGTTGAGTAACCCTTCATGTGCAGGGTGCCTAAAGAGACCCCCACGTCTTCTGATCCTGATTCCTTGTCCACCGGTTCTCTGTGCGAATCAGGGATACGCCACCAGCACCATGCGGCACAAAATGGTTGGCATGCGATCTGCAGGTGCATTGAGGGTGGGAGTATGTGGGGACAAGGTGTGATCTCGATGAAATAAAGCGATCAAGTACTAATATCGCTCGAAATCAGATTGACAACTGCGAAATCAAAACATTAATATCGGCTCTAGATAAACGCTGTTTAACTATGGAATTTAAAAAATGCAAAACGATAATACAAATCAATCTGTAGACTTCTGGCCTTATCCGATTGCTCTTATCCGTACCACAGTCGATGAAAACGCTGTTCATCACTCGCAATCGTCAGCTTGGCCGCATCCTTTTATACTCGGCATTACGCCCATCGCCCAAGAGGCGCATGATGGTGCTCTTGAAACGATTCACCAGTCGATGGTTCAGGAGCGTAAAGTCTCCAGCTATTGGGGTCGTGTCGTTAACCGTGCAGCAAGTTTGAGCATGAATTAAAAGCAGTATAAATTTAATAGCGCGCCGATATTAATCGGCGTTTTTTTTTGGAAAGCGGATGTTAGGTAGCTTAACAATTGTCGGTACCGGGATTCAGTTTCCAAATCAAATGACGCTTGAATCGATCGATGTCATTAAAAATGCAGAGCGTGTTTTTTTTAATGTCGGAGAGGAGCAAGACGTGATTGCCTGGATTAAGGCCAATAACGCGCACACGTTTGACCTTGCTGACCTGTATGGGAGCGGTAAAGATCGTCGACTCAGTTACGCAGAAATGTGTGCGGCGATGGTGACAGCAGTTAAAGATGGCTATCGAACTGTCGGCGTGCTGTATGGCCATCCCGGGGTTTTTGCACTTCCGGGTTATTTAGCGATCAATCAGTGCAGGGAACTGGGTGCCGAGGCAAAGATGTTGCCTGGCGTGAGTGCGTTTGATTGCATGATCGCAGATCTTGAGTTTGATCCTGGTACCCATGGCTGCACCATGCTGGAAGCTTCGGACTATGTCTTTCATCGTCGCACGCTCGACACCTCTTTGCCATTAATTATCTGGCAACCTGCACTCATTGGCGTCGATAGTATTCTGAAGGGTGTGCAAACCGCGGTTCAACCTCGCCTTGATATCTTAAAAGCAAGGTTGCTGGAGGACTATCCTGCGACACATAAAATCATTTCCTATGTGGCAGCCACAGAACCAGGCAAGTCCGCCAGAGTCGAGATGACGCAAATCGGTTCGATGGAGACGATGAGATCGCTCGCATCCTCCTCCACCTGTCTGATTCCACCGCTAAAAGATGCCTTAACCGATATGGAGTATTTCAGTCTTCTAAAAAAATGAGGCGGTTTCACGTACGAAGTGCCACACGGTTTAAGGACTGGTGAAACACTTGGTACGGAGTTTTAAAACCTAATCGTTTTCGTGGTCGGTGATGAATACGACGCGGTGCGCCAAAGGCCTGAGGGTACTACATAGATCGAATATAGTAGCGAAGGGCGCGTCAATGCCCATACCTCGCTAACACCTTAGATTTGTCTCAATGCTTACTCGTTCATTGCACCGATTTTTTATTCGTTCAGCCTTGCTCGGGTTGGTGGCACTTTTTCTTGGATCGTGCACGACAGCACCAAGGCCCCCGCAGGATAGATCATCGGGGGCCTTGGTTCCCCAGCGCGTAGACACCTTTGTGGGCAATCCCTCTGCGAAAGCCTATGCGCGTCGTACGGTCGATGATGTCTTAGCCCAGC
>CAIYWO010000529.1 GCA_903929925.1 uncultured beta proteobacterium
CCACGCGCGATATGCTTTTGCCTCGCAGCTTCACTACCGCCAAGCGCTGTTTGTTGAAGAAGCGTTTGCAGGCTTTTAACTTTTTCCTGCATGGCAGCTGCGTTTTCAGCGAAGGCTGTTGAGCGGGTATCAATTTGCGATTCAATGATGGGCATACACTGCCTTTATTCGGTTGTGTTGGCGCATGACAGTTTAAGTCAATGTAACTTATGATGCCCGTTATAAGACGTAAAAGTCCGGAGACTCTCGCTATATGAACCCCCTTGAACATCAGCTGCAGTATCCCTTTGGTGACCAGCTACCTGCACCCGGGACTACCGTGGAGCTTGCGCCAGGCTTACACTGGATACGGATGCCTCTGCCGTTTGCACTGGATCACATTAATTTATGGCTGCTGCGTGATTGCATCGACGGCAAACAAGGCTGGACCATCATTGACTGCGGGATAAGCCGTGACGAAGTCAAGGCGCTATGGACGGAACTGTTCAAGACGCAATTAGAAGGCTTGCCCGTTTTGCGGGTAATCGTCACGCATATGCATCCAGATCATGTCGGGTTAGCAAGCTGGCTCTGCGAGCACTGGGATGTGCCGCTCTACATGAGCATGACCGACTACATGACGGCCAAGCTCTGGACCGTAAGCAAGGGCGGAGCCTCCGGTGGTGATAGTGCCGCCCGTCACCTTAGCCGTCACGGAATGGTTGATCCAGATGCCTTGCAGCAAGTCCGCGAGCGTGCAAGCTACTATCCGAGTCTTGTCCCAAGCATGCCTGCTTCTTATGTCCGTTTGCTGCACGGCAGTCAGCTCACGATCAATGGCCATGTGTGGGATGCCATTGTCGGCTATGGCCATGCGCCGGAACACATATCGCTCTACTGCGCGGACCTGAATGTTTTAATTTCAGGTGACATGGTGTTGCCGCGGATCTCAACTAATATAAGCGTGTTCGACTATGAGCCACTGAGCAATCCCTTACCACTATATTTAAACTCACTGAACGCCTTTGATCATCTGCCCGCGAACACTCTAGTACTGCCGTCGCATGGCAAACCCTTTACTGGCTTACACGAGCGTATCGCGCAACAGCACGCACACCACGCCGAGCGGTTAGACGAGGTGCTCGCCGCGTGCATCACTCCCCAATCGACAACCGACATCTTGCCTGTCATGTTTAAACGTAAACTTGACCTACACCAAACAACTTTTGCGATGGGTGAGGCGATCGCACATTTACACGCCCTGTACTTCGAAGGAAAGCTCACCCGTTCGCTTGAGGCGGACGGCATTATCCGTTTCAAGAAAATCTAGCCATCCCCTATTTAAAAGGACGCGTCGTGACTACGCATCATCTCGATACTAAATTGCTTCATATCGGTAGTGCCCCGTTTGATCCCGAAACCGGCACAGCACCCGTTAACCTTCCTTCCATGCGAACCAGCACGGTCCGTTTTGAAAACCTCGCGGCGCTCGAGCGCGTCTTTGCTAAGCGTGCCGCCGGTGAGCGAGCGATCAGCTACGGTCGTTCGGGTATGGACACACACCGTGCGCTCGAAGAAGTCTTCATGCAACTCGAAGGCGGTACGTACTGCGTGCTGGCACCGTCGGGAATGGCGGCAATTAATATCGCTTTCTTGGGCATTCTAAAAACGGGCGACCATGTGCTCGTGTGTGATGGCGTCTACGGCCCTGTGAGAAACCTGGACCGCGCATTGCTCAAGGGCCTAGGGATCTCCGTCACGTATTTTGCGGCACAAGACGATCTCGATGCGCTCATTACGCCCGAAACAAAAATGATTTACGTCGAATCGCCAGGTTCGCTACTGTTTGAAATGCTCGATCTTCCTGCAATGGCCGCGATCGCTAAACAACGCGGTGTATTGCTTGCAGCAGATAACACTTGGGGTTCAGGATATATCTACCGCCCCTTAGCCTTAGGTGCTGATATCTCTGTCGTCGCTGGGACGAAATATGTTGCAGGCCACTCTGATGTGATGCTTGGTGCCGTCGTCGCCAAAGACGAATCCGTTGCGGCACGGCTGCACTCTGCCCAATATGCGATGGGTAACTCCATCAGCGCGGATGATGCATGGCTCGCATTACGCGGTGTCAAAACAATGGCCGTTCGTATGCCCCAACACGCGATCAACGCCATGAAAGTGTGTGAGTTTTTTGATGCGCAGCCGTACGTCGCCAAGATCTTTAATCCTGCCTGGCATAAAGACGCAGGCTATGCGCTATGGCAGCGAGACTGTACTGGCGCCAATGGGATGCTGTCCGTCGAGTTCAAATGCTCACCGGACGCAGCGAAGGCTTACGTCGATGCACTCACGCTGTTTGGAATTGGTTTTTCGTGGGGAGGCTATGAAAGCTTGGTGCAATGGGTTGATCCAAGCACGCTGGCTGCACACAGTTACTGGAAACACAGCCCTAACGCCTTACTGCGGTTTCATATCGGGCTTGAGGACGTTGACGACTTAATCACCGACCTCAAGCAGGCCGCAAACTATTTGCCGCGCACCTGAGTAATTAGGCCACTGGCGACATCGATGGTTTCTTGGTAACCACCGGCTTCCGATGGCGAGGTCACAAAACGACCCGCTACCGACATAGTCGGTGTACCTTGCACACGATAGGCCGTCACGAGCTGATCAGCACGGCCTGCTTTGGACGACACACCAAAGGACTCAAACGCCGCTTCGAATTTTGCACGATCAACTCCCTGCGAAACAATCCAGGTTGTGATTTCTGCTTTTGAGAACAGGCGCTTTTTCTGTTCGTGAATTGCATCAAATACTTTTAGGTGCAAATCGAGTCGATCCATTGCCTCGAGCGTGTAATACAAGCGCTGCAAGGGCTTCATGCTTGCATTAAATGCAACGGGCACATGTTTAACAACCACATCTGCTGGGACTGTCTTCATCCATTTTTGCAACAACGGTTCGATGACAGCGCAGTGTGAACACGCATAAGAAAAAAACTCCTGGACTTCAATTTTTCCAGGCTCAGTTGGCTGCGCAGGGCTCAACTCAACATACTTTGCTTTAGTTGGTGCACCGCTCTGCGCGTGACTTGTTGCGGTAAACGACATCAACATCAAGCTCGCCATCGCAAGCATTACTTTTGAAAAAAGTTTCATATCTGAATGATCCTTAAAATTTACAGCTTTACTGTCGAACCACTGCTGTCGGGATTTTTTCCTGACCCAGCTTTGTGCGAATTTGATTCATGTCATCGATGCGCGCGAAGGGACCGACGCGCACACGATTTACCTGCAACCCATTAACCTCAGCACGCTGAATTTCTACTGGCATGCCTAAGAGTATGATCCTTGCGCGCAAGGACTCCGCATCTTCCAGCACGCGAAAGGAGCCAACCTGCAAGAAGTAAGGCCCGCCAGATACTGGGGCTGTTTGTGGCTGGCTGGGTGGCGGCGGCAATGGCTCAGCCTTCGGGCGCGGATTCGCGTTCGTATTTCCGCCAGCAGCAGGTGCGGTTGGAGTCAACGTGGCGATCAAAGAGCCTAGGGCATCACTACCTGTTGGTGCCGGTACGTTAGCTGTAGATGCCGAACCAGCAGAGGGAGTGGGGGGCTCCGAGGCCGCACTAGAACCGCCCGAGTCGCGACCTCGCATTCCGGCGTTCGGATCCGGTGCCTGACGCGGATCAGGTGCACCTGGTGCGTCGGGCGTACGGCTAGCCTTGTCATAAAACGGCATTGGCGCTTTTACAACGTAGTAGGCAACGCCAGCCGCAACCATCAGGCCAATGACCAGGCCTGCTAGCACCCCGTACAACGTACTTCCACCAGACGATTTCTGTTTTGCCATGTTGTGTCTCTTACATCCTCTCAGGTGCAGATACGCCCAACAACTCTAAACCATTTGCAATCACCTGCCGCGTTGCATCCGCTAGGCGCAAACGTGCGTGCTTGAGCGCAATGTCGTCAACCAACACTCGCTCGGCGTTATACCAACCATGAAAATCTGCGGCGCAGTCTCTCAACCAGAACGCCACCAAGTGTGGCGATAACTCGAGAGCTGCCTGCGAAACTAAAGCCGGGAACTCGGCCAGCCGCTGCATGAGCGCGAGCTCTGACGGCGCCTGCAACAGCTCAACGGATGCCGCATGTAGCTCAGCTGCGGACAGCCCAGCTTGCGACAGCATTGAGCAAATACGGGCGTGCGCGTATTGAATGTAGTAGACAGGGTTTTCTTCGCTTTGCGATCTCGCCAAATCGACATCAAAGACAAACTCAGTATCAGCACGGCGCTGTATCAAAAAGAATCGCACCGCATC
>CAIYWO010000530.1 GCA_903929925.1 uncultured beta proteobacterium
AAAAGTCAGTAGAGGAGTTCTTCACTGAAACAGACACCACAGCTTTACTGGTGCTCAAGGATGGCCAAATGGTTCTAGAGCGCTATGCGCTCACAGGTGGCCCTGATCTGCATTGGATTTCCTGGTCTGTATCGAAAAGTTTTGTCTCAGCCCTTGTGGGAATTGCTGTGCATGAGGGTTACATCCACAACATAGAAGAAGCCATCAGTGATTACATCCCAGTCCCTAAAGGTTCGGCTTATCACGGCGTAAGCATCAAGAATGTATTGCAAATGTCTTCTGGTGCTCGCTGGAATGAGGATTACTCCGACCCCAGCTGCGATGTGTTTCGCTTGGCGGCCGCCATGGGTGGCGCTATGTCGCTTGAAGAGTTTGTCGCAGGCATGGCGACTGAAAGTCCTCCAGGAACGGTATGTCGCTACAACTCTGGCGAGACACAGGCCTTGGGGATGTTGCTGGCCTATGCCACCAAGCGAACGCTGAGTGACTATATGCAAGAAAAGCTTTTTGAGCCACTCGGCATGAATGCGGCAGGCTACTGGTTAGTGGACAAAACCGGAAAAGAAATGTCATTCGCAGGGCTGAATTTGATCGCCAGAGATTTCATTAAATTGGGTGAGCTGTACCGCAACGATGGGATGTGGAATGGTCACCAAGTGGTCCCATCGGCTTGGATCAAAGCATCTATCACTGCCGATGCTCCCCACTTGGTACCTGGAAAACCATGGCTGAGCGATCACACGCTGCCCTTTGGCTATGGCTACCAGTGGTGGTTGCCCGCAGGTCAAGACGGTGAATTCACTGCGCTGGGCATCTATAACCAAGTGGTCTATGCAGATCGTTCAAGAGGGGTAGTGATTTACAAACAGTCCGCCAACCGAGCCTATGGAACTTCCAAGGATGAAGCCACTAACCGAGAAATTGAAACAATTGAGTTTGTCAGGGCCATCGCTCGTCATATTGCATAAACAAGGGGGGTGCAATGCGCTAGACACACCTTGAATGCAACTTGATTAAGCCCCAAAAACCTCGGTATCCACTTCGCTGCTGGCTTGGGCGTTGTAGCGATTGCCCACCACATTGTGTTGGTTGATGGTCTGGTTCAAACGCACTAACACCTCGGGTGAGAGTTGAATAGTCAAAGCAGCCATATTGTCTTTCAGATGGTCTACGCGAGAGGTTCCTGGGATGGTGACAATGTGCGGCGCTTGATGCAGCACCCAAGCCAATGCCAGTTGTGCAGGCGTACACCCAAGCTCATGAGCTATTTGCACATAAGCACCTAGCAAGGCGCGATTGTGCGGATAGTGCTCGGCATTGAAACGCGGCGAGGTGTGACGCCAATCGGTAGGCAATAAATCGGCAGTGCCATGCAAGTCGTTGCATAAGAATTTTCGAGCCAAGGGGCTGAACGACACAAAAGCCACGCCAAGGTCTTGGCAGGCTTGCAACACCGCGATTTCGGGGTTTCGGGTCCACAAGGAATACTCGGTTTGCAAGGCGGCGATGGGGTGCTCGGCATGGGCCTTGCGAAGCGTGGTCGCAGACACTTCAGATAAACCGATACTGCGAATTTTTCCGGCTCGTACCAAATCACTTAAAGCACCGACGCTCTCCTCGATGGGCACCCGCTTGTCCCATCGATGGAGGTAATACAGGTCAATCACATCCGTTTGCAGGCGTCTCAAACTGTCGTCACAAGTAGCCTTGATCGTTTCAGGGCGACCATCGATCACCCGCACCTTTTTGCCGTCACCTTGGACATCGACGCCTTGCATGCCGCATTTGCTGGCCA
>CAIYWO010000531.1 GCA_903929925.1 uncultured beta proteobacterium
GTTGCCGAACCTGGCATGACCCAGCGGCTTCAGGACATGGGTGCTGCGGTGAACAACAGCACCCCTGAAGCGTTCCAGAAAGTGATCGACGCTGAAGTGATCAATTGGGCGCAGGCGGTCAAGCTCTCTGGCGCACGCATCGATTGATGCTTAACTTACACTCTCGATGGACTGGTCTATCGAGAGTGCGAGCAACTCAACGATGCGATCGAGATCGCTCTCTGACGTGATGAACGGTGGCGCAAGTAGCACGTGGTCGCCGCGTTCCCCGTCAATCGTGCCGCCCATCGGATAGACCAAGAGACCATTCTCAAATGCTTGTGCCTTAACAACTGCATGTAGTTTTTTACGATGGTCAAAGGGCGCCTTTGAAGCGCGGTCTTGTACGAGTTCGAGTGCCATGAAGAGCCCACGCCCACGGATGTCTCCGACGAAGGGGTGGTCACGAAAGCGGGCCTGCAAGGCGCGTGTCAGATAGTCACCTCGCTGACGCACTTGGGTCAGCAGATTGTCGCGTTGAATAACTTGTTGCACAGCCAGGGCTGCGGCTGAGGCGACGGGGTGCCCGAGGTAAGTGTGCCCATGTTGAAAGCTACCGCTTTTTTGGCGCATCGCATCGATGATTCGGTTGTGTGCCAGAAACGCACCGATCGGTTGGTAGCCGCCCCCCAGCCCTTTTGCGATCACCACAATATCAGGAATGATTTGCTCAGGCTCAAAGGCGTAGAGAGTCCCTGTGCGACCCATTCCGCACATCACTTCGTCCGCAATCAAGAGGATGCCGTAGCGATCACACAGAGCGCGTACGCCGCGAAAGTAGCCGGGCGTGGGCGGGAGCACGCCGGCCGTTGCGCCGCCGACAGTTTCGGCACAGAAGGCGATGATTTTTTCAGGCCCTGTGGCGATAAAGGTATCTTCAATTTCTTTCAGCAAGCGCGCTGTGTAGGCCTCTTGGGTCTCGCCAGGGGCGCGATCGCGATATTCATAACAAGGGCTGACGCGCGGCACATCCATGAGTAGAGGCGCGAATTGCTTGCGTCGTTGTTCGTTGCCGCTAATCGCCAGTGCGCCAAGCGTATTGCCGTGATAGCTCTGACGCCTCGCGACAAACAGTGTTCGTTCTGGCTGACCAATCTCGACACAGTATTGACGCGCTAACTTTAGGGATGCCTCGACAGCCTCGGAGCCACCTGAAACAAAATAGACATTGCCAAGTTCCTTTGGCGCATGTTGAATCAGTTCGTTGGCAAGTTTTTCAGTGACTTCGGAGGTGAAAAATCCGGTATGTGCGTAGGCATGCTGATCAATCTGCGCGTGCATCGCAGCGAGCACATCTGGGTGTCCATGACCTAGGCATGAGACCGCGGCGCCACCACTCGCATCGATGTAGGCCTTGCCGTTTTGGTCGTAAATATGAATGCCCTGCGCGCGCGCGGCCGTCAATGGAGTTTTGAGTAGAGAACGATGAATGATGTGGCTCATATACGAATCCATTCAAAAAATTTGATTGCTTTAGCGGGAGAGGCCCTTGAGTGCGAGGCGGATGCCGTCTGAGACGCTCACACCCTCCGGCAATGTTTTAAGCGCACTCAGCGCTTCACGTTCTGAATAGCCCAGCGCAGTGAGTGCATGCAAGACGTCGTTTTGTGTGCCCGCTACGGTGGAGGGCTGCGCGCCTAGATCAGCACCGAGCTTGCCTTTCATCTCGAGTAGTAAGCGTTCGGCGGTTTTTTTACCAATCCCCGGGACGCGCATCAGTCTTGCAGGCTCTTGCAGGGTGATAGCCTGCGCAAGTTCAGTGGCCGACATGCCTGACAAGACTGCGAGTGCTGTGCGGGCTCCAATGCCACTGACTTTGATGAGCTCACGAAAGGTCGAGCGCTCTTCGGCGGTAGAAAAGCCGTACAGAATATGTGCGTCCTCGCGCACAGTGAGGTGCGTCAACAGCGTGACCTGTGCGCCGAGCTCTGGCAGCGCGTAGAAGGTCGTCATGGAGACATCAATGTCGTAGCCTACGCCTTGCACGTCCAAGCCAACGCGGGGTGGCATTTTTTCAAACAACGTACCGGTGAGACGACCTATCATGCTGAATCCTTGAGTAAATGGGTTGCTAACCGAGTAAGCGTCCTGCCCGCACGCGCGAGCGACCGCGTGAAGTGCGGGTTTGATAGTTCATTTGGCCAAGTTTTTCTGTAAGCGGAGCGATATGCGCATGACAAATCGCGCAAGCGAGTGCGTCGGCTGAGTCTGGCGCGGGGATGCCGTCTAAGCGCAGCAGCCGCTGCACCATCATTTGTACCTGTTCCTTAGCGGCACGTCCCGCACCCACGACGGATTTCTTGATTTGTAGTGCAGTGTATTCATGAACGGCGAGATCCCGATCCGCGAGCGCACAGAGCGCTGCGCCACGCGCCTGCCCAAGCAGCAACGTGCTTGCAGGATTGGTGTTCATAAAAACGATTTCCAACGCAGCAACATCTGGCTTAGTGTCCTCGACGATTTGCCGCAAATTATCGAGGATGACTTTCAAGCGTAGCGGCAGGGTTACGCCGGTTGGTACGACGATCGTTCCACTGGCAACATAGGACAGGGTGGCGCCTTGTACGTCGATGACGCCGAAGCCAGTTCGGCGTAAGCCCGGGTCAACGCCAAGAATCCTCATGGGGTGAGTGGCTTAATGACGGAAGTGCCGCATGCCAGTGAGCACCATTGCGATACCGCGCTCGTTCGCAGCGGCGATCACCTCATCGTCGCGCATGCTGCCACCTGGCTGAATCACGCAGGTCGCACCGGCATCGATCACCACGTCCAGACCATCGCGGAAGGGGAAAAACGCATCGGACGCCACTGCTGAACCCTTCAATGTGAGCCCGGCGTTCTCTGCCTTGATTGACGCGATACGCGCAGAATCGATTCGGCTCATTTGTCCGGCACCGACTCCAAGTGTCATGCCATCGCCACAGAAGACGATTGCATTGGACTTCACAAACTTCGCGACCTTCCAGGCGAAGAGTAGATCTGCCATTTGTTGTGGAGTCGGTTGCTTTTGTGTCACAACGCGCAAATCTTTGGCTGCTGTCGTACCAGAATCAGGTGTCTGTATCAGCCAGCCACCACCAACGCGTTTGACATCGATATCGTTTTGTCCGGTCCCCATGGGTACACGCAACACGCGTACGTTCTTCTTTGCCGCGAGCAAGGCCAGAGCGTCTTTGTCATAAGCCGGGGCAAGCAGTACCTCAACGAATTGACCGCTGACGGCTTGTGCGGTTGCGAGATCTACCTTGCGGTTGAAGGCGATGATGCCGCCGAAGGCTGAGGTGGGATCTGTCTTGAACGCTTTGTTGTAGGCCTCAAGCGTGCTGTCGGCGGTTGCTACGCCACATGGATTTGCGTGCTTGACGATTACGCAAGCGTGGGCACCAAAACTGCGTACGCAATCCCATGCTGCATCGGAATCAGCGATGTTGTTATACGAAAGTTCTTTGCCTTGTAACTGAACGAAATTGCCCAGGAGTCCCGTTGGTCGCTGCGGGTCCGTGTAGAAAGCAGAGAGCTGCTGGGCATTTTCGCCGTACCGCAGGACTTGTTGTTGGTGTACTTGCAGCGTCAGGATGTTTGGCCAGGTGCTGCGGTCAGGAGTATTGTCTTGCTTAGGCTCGGCTTCGGTCAGACTGCTTAAGTAGTTGGCAATCGCACCGTCGTAGGCTGCTGTGTGGGCATAGACCTTGGTCGCAAGCTTTAAGCGCAGGCCGTACGAGGTCGAGCCGCCTTGATCAATTTCTTTCAGTACAGCTGGGTAATCGGCGGGGTCAATGACCACGGTCACGCCGCCCTCTTCGGTGCCATGATTTTTAGCCGCGGCACGCAACATCGCTGGACCACCGATGTCAATATTCTCGACCGCTTCGGCAAATGTACAGTCAGGCTTAGCCACCGTTTGGCGAAACGGATAGAGATTCACCACCAGCAGATCAATACGATCAATGTTGTGTTTTTTGAGAGTCGCCATATGCTCATCGCTATCGCGTCGCGCAAGCAGCCCGCCGTGAATTTTTGGATGCAGTGTTTTGACGCGACCGTCCAGGATCTCTGGCGAGCCCGTGTGCTTGGCAACCTCGGTGACTTTCAGGCCGGCTTGAGCCAGCAGTTTGGCGGTGCCGCCGGTCGACAGAAGGCGTACGCCACGGGCAGCAAGGGCCTGGGCGAATTCAACGATACCGTCTTTGTCTGAAACGGAGAGCAGGGCTGTTTTAATTTTCATTGCAGGCTTATTTTTCTGATAGTAGTTTGTGGGAAAGAAGTTTTTTTCGCAGCGTGTTGCGGGTCATGCCAAGCATTTCAGCGGCTTTCGATTGGTTGTCTCTTGCATGCAGCATCGCGATTTGTAAGATTGGGCGCTCTACACATTCAATCACCATGTCGTACATGCCATGTGGTTGTGTGTCACCCAGATCGGCGAGATACCGTTCGAGCGTGTCACGAACCGAGTTTTGCAGGGCGTTGTATTGTTTCATAGCGTGGGGGAGTCTAGCGTCTAAGCCGCCTGTTGATGGGTGACATCTTGTGTCAGATTGTCGCAGTTTGGAAGCCCAGTGTGTGGCAAAACGTCACTTTGGGCACTAAACCAGCGATCCACCGCAGCAGCTTGTTCGGCAGTGGTCTCTAAGCGATTGATCTGATCGGCAAAAGCCCTGCCGCCTGCAAGTCCCTCAACGTACCAACCAATGTGTTTACGAGCGGTGCGCACACCACTGAGCTCTCCATAGAACGCATAGTGATCCGCAAGGTGTGCCAAGAGTAATTCTCGCATTTCATTCCAGGTGGGCGCCGCCAAGTGCTCTCCGGTTTGTAAAAAATGCGCAATCTCCCGAAAAATCCAAGGCCTACCTTGGGCTGCCCGCCCAATCATGACGGCGTCTGCGCCGGTGTAGGCCAGTACATGTTTCGCTTTTTCGGGGGTATCGATATCGCCGTTCGCGACGACCGGAATCGTGAGGCTGGCCTTAACCGCCCGAATGGTGTCGTACTCCGCTTCGCCGAGGTACAGGTCTTCGCGGGTCCGGCCGTGCAAGGTGAGTGCCGCGATCCCAGCATTTTGGGCAATTTGACCGATGCGTAGGGCGTTTCGGTCCTCTCGGCTCCAGCCGGTGCGGGTTTTGAGTGTGACGGGAACACCGTGCGGCAGACAGGCCTGGACAACCGCGTCGAGAATGCGTGCCACTAAATCCTCGTGTCGCAACAGGGCAGAGCCTGCGGCGACGTGGCATACCTTTTTAACGGGGCAGCCCATATTGATGTCGATAATGCGCGCGCCCTTACCAATATTGAAGACGGCCGCTTGCGCCATCATGGCAGGGTCTGCCCCCGCGATTTGCACGGCAACTGGGTCGATTTCACCATCATGGTTAAGTCGACGTGAGGACTTCACCGTTTGCCACAACTGAGGATTGCTTGCTGCCATTTCTGACACAGCGTAGCCCGCACCGAGTTTTTTGCAGAGCTGACGAAAAGGTCGATCGGTCACGCCTGCCATGGGCGCGACAAACACGTTGTTGGGGAGAGACCACGCACCGATTTTCATACCTAAATTGTAATCGGTTGAACGGGTGTGGCCAGGCGGTCAGAAGCTAGAGCCTCAAACCTTGCAGAAGGTGCCTCGCGAGGGGCGCGCGTAAGGCAGGGATCACGTCCATGGCCAGCAAGGCAAGCCCGGCAGAGTGTTCAACAATTGGCCAGCCTGACGTGAAGACCCGCGACATCAAATCTGTCAGATGGGTTGTGAGCTGGCGATCAGGCTGACGCATCTGCATAAACTGCGCGAGCGCCGCGCCCGGGGGTTGGCTTGTGATGGGTAGCCAGTCGCGCAGCGCGATGGCCAAACTTGCAGCGTCGCGCAAGCCCAGATTCAGGCCCTGACCTGCGACCGGGTGAAGCGTTTGTGCGGCATTACCAATTGCGATGAGCCGACCATTGACGGGAGTAGACCGCACGCTCAGCGCGAGGGGGAACATCGATGCTTGCTCTTGGATCTCAAGTGAGCCTAGCCGTGTGCCAAACGCCTGTGTCAGTGCTTGTGAAAACTTTTTTGGTTCAAGTCCCTGAAGGTGCTCAGCATGCTCGGGCGTGCAACACCACACGATTGATTGTTGATCGGCTGCTTCGGGGTGCGGCAAGA
>CAIYWO010000532.1 GCA_903929925.1 uncultured beta proteobacterium
CTACCTCCATGATGTGACCAACACTTATATACAGTCGACTGATCGTCTGGTTGCCGCGGTGGGCGTTGAAAACCTGATCATCATCGACACTGCTGATGCCTTGTTAGTTGCGAGCAAAGATCGCTCACAAGACGTCAAGCAAATCGTGGGGCAGCTTAAAAAGATTGATCACGAGGCCTACAAACTGCACCGTACCGTGCATCGTCCTTGGGGCACGTACACCGTGCTCGAAGAAGGCCCCGGCTTCAAGATGAAACGTATCGTTGTCAAGCCCGGTGCGTCACTGTCGTTGCAGATGCATCATCACCGCAGTGAGCCCTGGATTGTGGTCGACGGCATGGCCAAGGTCGTGAACGGTGATCAAGACCTATTGATCGCCACGAACGAGTCCACCTTTATTCCAGCGGGCCACAAGCATCGTCTGGAAAACCCCGGCAAAATCGACCTGGTGTTGATCGAGGTGCAAAGCGGTGGCTACTTAGGTGAAGACGATATCGTGCGCTTCCAAGACCACTACGGTCGGGCTTAAGCGCATGCCATCGCGAGCCGCCTGATGGGGATGATTCAAGCGCTGTGGGGCTATCGCGGTTTTATCGCGGGTAGCGTGCAGCGCGAGTTCCAGTCTAATTACAAAAACTCCATGCTTGGCGCAGCCTGGACCGTGATCAAGCCCCTGGCAATGATCATTGTCTACACGGTTGTGTTCTCGCAGGTCATGCAGTCCAAGCTTCCCGGTCTGGGCAATGAGTTTGCCTACAGCATCTATTTGTGTGCGGGCTTGCTGACGTGGAATTACTTTTCTGAAACCGTGAACCGCGGACAGAATGTTTTTCTTGAAAACGCCAATCTGCTTAAGAAAGTAAATTTTCCGGTGTTGTCGTTGTCAGTGATTGCGCTTGCCAACGCAACGGTGAACTTTGCCATTATCTTTAGCTTGTTCATCGTGTTCTTGGTAGCGTCTGGCAGTTTTCCTGGGCTCGTCTTTTTTGCGATTCTGCCTGTGTTGCTGATCCAAGTCTTGCTCGCGTTTGGGCTGGGGCTCACGCTGGGCATCTTGTATGTGTTCTTTCGTGATGTCGGTCAACTGTTTGGCGTGGTGTTGCAGTTCTGGTTTTGGTTTACGCCTGTTGTCTACCCCTTAGCGATTTTGCCGACCTGGGCGCAGCAGCTGATTGCATACAACCCCATGACGAGTATCGCAACGGCTTACCAAACGATTTTGGTCAACGCGCGGATGCCGGATTGGCAATCGCTGTGGCCGGTTGCGCTGTTAGCAGTTGTGTTGTGCGTGCTGGGTTTACGGCTGTATCAAAAGCATGCCAGCGAAATGGTGGATGAACTCTGATGGGTTCGATACAGGTCGCGAATCTAGGCAAAGCCTATAAGCAATATCCTAATCGCTGGTCGCGATTGGTGGAATGGTTGTCGCCCTTTGGGGGCGTACGCCATGGTTTGCACTGGGTGCTGCAAGACCTGAACTTCACCGTGAACGCCGGCGAAGCCGTTGGCATCGTTGGTATGAACGGTGCGGGCAAAAGCACTCTGCTCAAAATGATTACCGGCACCACGCAACCCACCTCGGGCTCGGTGCAAGTGCAAGGTCGTATCGCCGCCTTGCTCGAATTAGGCATGGGCTTTGATCCGGATTTCACCGGCCGACAAAATGCCGTTATGGCCGGACAATTGCTAGGCATGACGGCGGATGAAGTTAAAGCACTGATGCCGCAGATTCAAGAATTTGCCGAGATCGGTGATTACATCGACCAACCCGTGCGTGTGTACTCAAGCGGGATGCAGATGCGCCTGGCCTTTAGCGTGGCCACCGTGCAGCGCCCCGATATTTTGATCATCGACGAAGCCTTGTCGGTTGGTGACAATTATTTCCAACATAAAAGTTTCGAACGCATCCGCGCGTACAGCAAACTCGGCACCACCTTGCTGATCGTGTCGCACGACAAAGGTGCGGTACAGGGCATTTGTGATCGAGCTATTTTGTTAAACGCAGGACAGATTGCGCTGCAAGGCGATCCCGAAGCTGTGATGGATTATTACAATGCCATGCTCGCCGAGCGTGGTGGTGCAACCGTGCAGCAAACAGTAAGCGACAACGGCAAAACACAGACCGTATCCGGCACCGGTGAAGCGCGCATCGCCGCCGCACAGCTCTGTGATGAGGCTGGTCGTGCCGTAGAAGTCGTTAAGGTCGGCCAGCCGCTTGAGTTGCAAGTGACCGTGCAAGCGTTAAAAGAGCTACCCGAGTTAGTCCTGGGCTTTCAGCTCAAAGACCGCCTCGGTCAGGTGATTTACGGAACCAATACGTTCCACAGCCATCAAATCGTTGAACATGTGCGGGCTGGTGAGAACATCCATTATCGTTTCCGCTTCCCGGCGAACGTCGGTCATGGCTCGTACTCGATCTCCTTGTCTTTGCATGATTCCGATTCGCATCTCGGCAAAAATTATGAGTGGCGCGACCGTGCGATTGTGTTCACTGTGGTCAATGTCGACAAGCAACATTTTGTTGGCATGAACTGGTTGTCTACCGAGGCAGACTACACCCGTGCATGACGATTTTTATCGTGCGATTCAAGCCA
>CAIYWO010000533.1 GCA_903929925.1 uncultured beta proteobacterium
GGCTCAATTTTCTCAAAGGCAGCGCCAACACGCGATAAGCTCCAGCCAAGCTGACGCAAGAGTCCTGCCACGCACAAGAGGTTTGCGACATTGTGTGCGCCAAGTACTTGCGTCTGGACTTGAACGCACTCCGCGTGCTCACACAAAACGAAGGCCGCGCCACGCGCAGTGGTAGAAAGATCTCGTGCAGTGAGATTCGCCGAATCTGCCTGACGTGACAGACTAAAGGTTGTCACCGGGACTTCGGCCGAACGCGCTACTTTTACGCCAACTGGGTCATCGACATTGAGTACGACACCCTGCAGACCTGTATGTGCGAACAAGCGAAGCTTTGCTGCTTCGTATGCTTGCATCGTCAGATGGTAGTCGAGGTGATCACGCGACAAATTTGTAAATGCTGCATGCGCGATCCGCACGCCATTTAGTCGCCCTTGCTCCAAACCAATTGACGAGGCCTCCAATGCAACCACCTCTGCACCACGCGTACGCATCTCAGCCAGAGTGCGATGCATCGACACAACATCGGGGGTCGTCAACTGTCCTGTCGCACTCAAGCCATCGGGGTAAGTCACGCCCAACGTACCGATCGTGCCAACCGCAACACCCTCACTACGCAGCGCTTGAGCCAACCACTGAACGCAACTTGTTTTGCCATTTGTACCGGTAACAGCGACAACGCAGAGCTGCGCCGACGGCTGGTCATACCAAGCGTCGGCAAACTCCCCGACTCGCGCCATCAAATTCTCGACACCGAAAATTGGGACTGCAGCTGACCGATCTTGCCATTCACTCGCGCGATCAACGTGCAGCACAATCGCGGCAGCACCCGCTTGAATCGCATCATCAACGAAGGCTCGTGCGTCACCCACTACGCCAGGACATGCAATAAACACATCGCCTGTCTTTAAGGCACGGGAATCCATATGTAACTGGGCGCCAGCCTTGACTGTCACGCCGAGCTTTTCAATGAGGGCAGGGATAGCTATGTCTTTGGCGAACAGCTCTGCACGAATCATCGCGCACCTCCCGGCGTCGCCGCGACCGTCGAGGCAAAAGGTGCGTCAGGCTGTACGCCCATAATCCGCAGAGTGCTACCCACAATACTTGCATAAACAGGCGCAGCAACACGTCCGCCGTAATACACGCCCGAACTTGGCTCATCAATCGTCACCGCCACAACAATTCGAGGGTCGGAGACCGGCGCGAAACCGACAAAAGAGCCACGATAGCGGCTCGTACTGTATTTGCGGTCGACAATTTTGCGTGCGGTACCGCTCTTGCCTGCGACACGGTAGCCTTGCACTTGCGCGGCCTTTGCACCTTCAGGCCCCGCTGCCGCCTCGAGCCACAAGCGGACACGCTTCGCAACTTCTGGTGGGTAAACTTGAATCGTGGGTGGCGGTTGGTCTCGCTTCATCAAACTCAAACTCACCATGTCCCCATCGCGCGCAAACACCGAATACGCGCGCGCCATTTGCAATAGCGATACAGACAAACCGTAGCCGTAAGACATGGTTGCCTTCTCAATCAAGCGCCAGCGCTCCCAGGGCCGCAGTCGACCTGGCACCTCACCCGGAAATCCTGTCTGAGGCATTTGGCCTAAGCCGAGTTCATTAAAGCGCGTCCACATTTCGCGGGACTCGAGCTTCTCTGAAATCAAGGTCATCCCGATGTTGCTGGACTTGAGCAAAATGCCCGCTGGATCGAGGACTCCATTAGGGCTCACGTCGCTGATGGTTGCGCCTTGATACGCGAACTTTCCATTACCCGTTCGGAATTGCGTAGCTGGCGTAATCCGATTGAGCTCAAGTGCTAGCGCTACGGTGAAGGGCTTCATAATCGAGCCAGGCTCAAACGTGTCAGTCAACGCTTGATTTCGCATATTGCCGCTACGAAACGTTTCTCGCTTGTTCGGATCATAGGTTGGCATATTGCCCAAGGCCAGAATCTCACCGGACTTAATATCGATCACGACTGCGGCAGCACCCTTCGCCTTATTCGTCACCATCGCTTCTTGCAGCGCGCGATAAACCTGATACTGAATCCGCGTATCGATCGATAACTGTATGTCACGACCATCTACTGCAAGATCTACGTCTTTCACGTCATCAATCTGGCGCCCCATCCGGTCGCGCAAGATTCGGCGGCTTCCGCCTTTTCCGGCTAACTGATCGTTAAAGGCGAGCTCAACACCTTCCTGACCGTGGTCATCCAGTGTATTTAGGCCAACGATATTGCCCGCCACTTCACCTTCAGGGTAGTAGCGTCGATTATCTCTGTGCAAGCTGATGCCTGGCACACGCATTTTTTGTATCTGCTGAGCGACCTCAATGGGGACCTGTCGCTTCAAATAAATAAAAGTCTTTTTCTCTGGATCGATCTTCTTGCTGAGATCGGTCTCGGGCATATCAAGCAGCTCAGCTAATTTTTTCAAGCGCTCAGCACTGAGCGGCTGCGCGTGCTTTGGTGTGAAACCTATTGCCCGTGCAGGAATACTTGCGGCCAACACCACACCGTTACGATCAAGTATCTTGCCGCGACTGGCATACAAGGGCTGCGTCACTTCGTAGCGCTTTTCGCCTTGCTGCTGTAAAAACTCAGTCGTAAAACCCTGCAAATAGATTGCTCGACCCACTAATGCCAAAAAAGCAACGCCGATCAACGACAACACCAAGCGCCCGCGCCACAACGGATAGGGCACCTTAAGCATCGGGTTGTTGAAGAACGGCATGTGCTTCATCGGCGACCTCCAGCAGCCGAGGCGGGCTGACTCGCAGATGGCTGGCCAGCGGTGGGCTGGCTGACGTAGATTGTGCGCTCCGGCGCGATGGCGTTCATGCGAAGCTCTTCGCGTGCAACTTTATCGACATGGGCATTGCGAGACGCCTGTGCACGATCCAACTGCAACTTGCGCCAATCAATCTCTAGATCTTCGGCTTGTGTCGTGTATTTGTCGAGTTGGTTATACAGCTGCCGTGCCTGATACCGCGCCGTCACTAAAGAGATCGCCGAGAACATCAACACAATGGCGGCCAGCACGGAGAGACGCCCCATCAACGCGCTCCCTTTTTGGAGCGTGCAGTGTCGTGCCGGACACGAGGCATAAAGGCCTGTGCACCGTCAGAACCGAAAGGCGTACGGGTGCGCTCAGCAACGCGCAGGACAGCCGAACGTGAGCGTGGGTTCTCGGAAATTTCATCATCACTGGGCAAGACCCGCGCAAGCGCCAGCAGCACTGGCTGTGGCATTTCACTTTCGCGCAGAGGGAGGCGGGCATACGCAGCTTCCGGTCGGGATGCTGCGGTGATGAACTGCTTGACGACGCGATCTTCCAGCGAGTGGAAGCTAATCACGGCCATACGTCCGCCTGTTTTTAATACGCTCAGAGCTGCCGGGAGGGCGCTCTCGAGCTCTTCGAGTTCATGATTGATGTAAATCCGTAAAGCCTGAAAGGTGCGTGTAGCCGGGTGCTGGCCCTTTTCGCGCGTGCGGACGGTGCCTGACACGAGCTCGGCGAGCTCGAGCGTGGTTGCCAGCGGACTTGTTGCGCGGCGAGCAATAATCGCCTTTGCAATCTGAAAAGCAAACCGTTCTTCGCCATAACGTCCTATGACCTCCCGCATGTCATCTACACTTGCCAGCGCCAACCATTGCGCCACTGTCTCGCCTCGCGTCGTATCCATTCGCATATCCAGCGGACCATCCCGCATGAATGAAAAACCACGCACTGCCTCATCGATCTGAGGTGAAGACACCCCAAGATCCAACATGACACCATCCACCTCATGCACGCCCAACGCAGACAATGCGTCAACCATGCTTGAAAACCCATCATGGACAACCGATACTCTGGCGTCCTGTGCTGCCAACTCCTGCGCCGCGGCAATTGCCTGCGGATCCTTATCAAACACCACCAGCCGTGCATCAGCATTCAACCGCGCCAACAACGCACGCGAATGTCCACCGCGACCAAACGTGCCGTCCACATACACACCTGACAATCTTGCCTGCTGGTCAGGCAATTCATCTAACGCATGCGAGCCACGACGTCCGTACTGCACACCCACCAGTGACTCGACTGTCGGCTCGAGCAAAACGGGCCGATGGACAAACTGCGTCACGGCTTAAAACGAAAACTGGTTCAGTACATCACCCATGCCTTGCGACAAATCAGCAGCCTCTCGGCGAGCCAAGGCAGCGGCATCCCATAGTTCAAAGTGCGCACCCATACCCAAAAGCATCACGTCACGCGTGAAGCCAGCGGCCGAGCGCAGCTCAGGCGCAATCAAAATGCGTCCTGACCCATCAATTTCTACGTCCTGGGCGTTACCGAGCAACAAGCGCTGGAGCGCACGAGCCTGCATGGGGAAAGCCACAATTTGTTCGCGCTTAATTTCCCACTGCGCCCGGGGATAAACCAATAAACAGCCATCAGGATGGCGTGTGAGCGTCAGGCAGCCCTGCGCCTGCTCGACCAGAGCATCGCGATGCCGGGTCGGGACATTGATCCGACCTTTCGCATCTAGCGTCAGCGCACTGCTTCCTTGAAACACCCCATTTACCCCACTTA
>CAIYWO010000534.1 GCA_903929925.1 uncultured beta proteobacterium
AGCCTGGCAGAACAGCCCATACGGTCGCAAAAGCAAAGTGACCACGCAGTCCGATGGGCGACATAAACAAAGGATCCGCGCCCTTGAGTACCATCCGGTCGAGCCAGACCAATTCTCCCTCCACTTCCAAACGCAAGGTCTGCTTAAAGCTTCCGTCCGCGAAACTCTCGCCCGACGCTTGTCGTCCGAAAATCAAATGGTCCCAACCAATCATGGCACCCTTGTTAGAGACACGAATACAGATCTCAGAGGCTACACGAGCGCGATTAAAAACAATTGTCTCTTGCGGTAGCCATTCAAAATAACCATCAAGCTCCATATCGATTTGCTGCGAAGCTAAGGTGTCGGAATCTGCACCGTACCATTTTGCTGCAGAGGGGGTAGTGACCAAGCCGTGGCTACCCGCCTCGCACGCGACACGGACCTGCAACTGATCCCCTGCCGCAATACCGCCTGGCGGATGCACGATGATGGCGTGGCAAGGAGACGTGCCCTCAGGATAAAGCGCCTTTTGAATCCGGAGAGGACCAAAATGCTTGTGGTGCAGACGTGTTTTGCCAAGCTCGGCCGCAGGAGCGAGACTGAAGTCCAGTTCTAAACGAGCTTGCCAGGACGACCAAAAAGCATCGTCGCTCATCGCAGGAGTCCGCTCGGGCCAGCGCAATTGTTCATAAGGGTACATGTCAGATGCATAAGCAAGTATGATGCCCGAAAGCATACCCAAACGGGAAGCTTGACGGCCGCTTTCGATCACTTCAAAGCGACTCGTTTAAGCTTAATTTGCACCAATACGGAACATCAGAAGAACCAAAATGGTGCATTGATATTGGATCATTAGACAATGTCCAACTGCGACGCAGAAGGCAAGCACACCGGATCACAAACAGCGCCCGGCTCCATCAGCCGGCGTGAGGCCTTCTGGTTTTGGTTCAAGCTTGGCTTTTTAAGTTTTGGCGGTCCCGCTGGGCAAATCGCTATGATGCACAGCGAACTGGTCGACAAACGTCGCTGGATTTCCGACAAGCGTTTTCTTCACGCTCTAAATTTCTGTATGGTGCTTCCGGGTCCCGAAGCGCAACAACTGGCGACCTATCTTGGGTGGCTCATGCATCGCACCTGGGGCGGCATCGTCGCGGGCATCCTTTTCATCTTCCCCTCGCTGGTCTTGATCGTCTTGTTATCTTGGATCTACATGGCGTACGGCGACACAAAGATCGTGTCCGGTTTGTTTTATGGAATCAAGCCGGCCGTCACCATTCTGGTGATCCAGGCAAGTTACCGCATTGGTTCAAGGACACTGCACAATCCTTGGCTCTGGACGATTGCGGTTCTATCTTTCTTAGCGCTGTTTGTCTTTGACTTACCCTTCCCCTTGATCATCGCGATTGCAGCGCTGATCGGCTGGTTGGGGGGCAAGCGAGCGCCCGAAAGCTTCTCTATCGGACACGCAAGCACAGCACATAAACAATCATCGACGACTGCGATCATCGATGATGACAGCCCACAACCTCCACACACACTGTTTAGCCCTCGCAGGCTATCCCTGATTCTGGGCGCCGCCGCAGTGCTCTGGTGCTTACCGATGCTTGTAATGATGATGTTTTGGGGCTGGCATCACACCATCACACAGATGGCTTGGTTCTTTACCAAGGCTGCGTTGCTGACCTTCGGTGGCGCCTATGCCGTGTTGCCCTACGTCTATCAGGCAGCCGTTGAAACCTTTGCTTGGCTTACCCCCACACAAATGATTGATGGCTTGGCACTCGGAGAAACTACCCCTGGCCCGCTCATCATGATCGTAGCCTTCGTGGGTTTTGTGGGTGCTTTTGTACAAAGCGCCTTAGGACCAGATCAGGCAGTATTGTCTGGCATCGTCGCCGCTTGCGTGGTGACTTGGTTTACGTTTCTGCCTTCATTTATTTTTATCTTGGCGGGCGGCCCGTTTATCGAGAGCACGCACGGAAAATTAGCGTTCACCGCGGCGCTCACAGGCGTCACCGCTGCTGTGGTGGGTGTTATTACAAACCTTGCTCTGTTTTTTGCCATGCATGTAGGCTGGCCCAATGGCTGGGCAGGCAGTTTAGATCTCAAGGTCGCTGCAATCGCCGCAGTCGCGGCGGTCGCGATCTTTATTTATAAGCGAGGCACCATCGAAACCATTATTGGTGCAGCACTTTTAGGTTACATCGTTGCCATTTAAACGCGTTTAATTCTCACGCAAGTGGCAAGCCACCATACGTCCAGAGCCTAGCACCGTTTGCTTTGGCTCCTCTGTCTTGCATCGAGCAATCGCATCGGGGCAGCGTGTATGGAAGTGACAACCGCTCGGACGCTTAACCGGACTCGGCACATCACCTTGCAGGACAATCCGATTAGTCTTTTTCTGCGGATCGGGAACCGGTACTGCAGACAGCAAGGCAACGGTGTAAGGATGCTGAGGCTCCGAGAACAGTTCTTTGCGATCCGCGAGCTCGACGATTTTTCCAAGATACATCACGGCAACGCGATGTGTCATGTGCTCAACGATTGCCAAGTCGTGACTAATGAAGAGTAGCGCTAGGCCGAGTTCCTTTTGAAGATCTTGCAACAAGTTAACGATCTGCGCCTTCACCGAAACGTCCAGTGCAGAGACAGCTTCATCGCAAATAATCAGATCAGGCTCTGCAGCCAACGCACGCGCAATACAGATTCGTTGACGCTGCCCACCTGAAAATTCATGCGGCCAGCGCGCACCTGCATCTTTTGGTAAACGCACCTTTTCTAGAAGCTTTACAACACGCTCTTCGATCTCTTGCTCGGACTGACACAACCCAAAGTTGCGAATGGGCTCGGCAATGATGTCGTGCACCCGCATGCGGGGATTGAGGCTCGAGAACGGATCCTGAAAGATAACCTGGATGCGTTTACGCAAGGGGCGCAAAGCACTAGGGCTGAGCGAATCAATTCGCACACCATCGAGTAATACTTCACCAGAGGTCAAGTCAAACAAACGCAGAATCGAACGGCCAACCGTTGATTTCCCACAACCAGACTCGCCGACCAACGCCAAGGTTTCACCTTTGCGGATGGAGAACGACACGCCGTCAACGGCGTGAACGTTACCCGTGACTTTGCCAAAGAGCCCAGTCTTGATGGGGAAGAACTTTTGAAGCTTGCGAACTTCTAACAACGGCACGGTAGAGGACATGGACATGCTAGTAACCTGATTCGTATTAGTCATTGGCGAAGGCAATCTCACCTGCAAAGTGACAAGCGACTTGATGGCCGTTGTCGCGCATTTGCATCGCAGGGGCGATCTCGTGACAAGGCTCTTTCGCCAAGGGGCAGCGCGACGCAAAGACACAGCCCTTTATCTTTTGCTTCAAGCTTGGAACTAAACCGGGAATTTCTTTCAAGCGTGTGGAATGCCCATCAAGAGAGGCACCTAACTTTGGTACCGCACCAAGCAAACCCTGCGTGTATGGATGCAGTGGCTTGGCAAAGAGCTCTCCTACTGGAGCCTCTTCGACCTTACGACCTGCGTACATCACCATTACGCGCTCGGCAACTTCTGCAACCACGCCCAAATCGTGCGTGATCAACACGATTGCCGCTCCGATTTTATTTTTCAGATCAGCCATCAAATCTAGAATCTGGGCTTGAATCGTAACGTCCAGAGCAGTGGTGGGCTCATCCGCAATCAACAGTTTAGGATTACACGCCAGAGCCATTGCAATCATGACGCGTTGACGCATACCACCAGAGAGTTGATGCGGGTATTCATTCAACCGACGCTGCCCTTCGGCGATACCAACCAAATCCATGAGTTCGGATGCGCGCGCCATGGCTTGCTCTTGCGTGAT
>CAIYWO010000535.1 GCA_903929925.1 uncultured beta proteobacterium
AGGGAGAAGACTTGCACCGCTCAAAGCTGATGCTCCGGAGCCCGAGCAAAGTCTGTTGTTCCAGTATTTGAATTGGAACAAGCGTAGTGTTGCCTTAGACCTCACCACCGCCTTTGGTCAACGCAATCTGCGAGCGCTCATCGAGCGCAGTGACATCCTGATCGAAAGTTTTCGGCCAGGAACTCTTGAGGCCTGGGGCATAAGTGTCGACACCATGCTCGAGTGGAATCCACGCCTCGTCGTGACCTCCATTACGAACTACGGGCAGACAGGGCCCTACGCGCGGTATGAAGCGAGCGATCTAACGCTCCAGGCAATGAGCGGGATTATGGCCATTAGCGGTCAGGTAGATCGCGAACCTCTGAAGCACGGACTTTCACAATCCTACTATTGTGCAGGCTTGACAGGTGCCTACGCATCGATCATGGCTTACACGGCCGCACAGCAAGATCAGTTTGGCGAGCATGTAGACGTCTCCATTCATGAGTGTCTAGCTTCCGAGTTAGTTCTGAACGAATCTTATTATGCGTTTCTTGGTGCAGTTCAAGGACGCCGAGCGATTGTGCAAGATCCTTTTGCTGGGGAGCCGATCGAGACGCGCAAGGGCTACGTTGCCTTTCAAGTTGGAGGAGGTGCTCCGTTTGAGACGTTTGCCGAGCTATTCGATCGGCCAGAGTTTTTAGAGAAACGGTTTACCAGTCCGCCCGAACGGGAAAAGCGCGTGCCAGAGGTCCGAGCGCTCTTGGAGGAATGCGTTGCGCAACGAGATGCGAAAGAGGTGTTTCTGGCAGGAGCAAAAAAACGATTACTGCTAGGTGTTGTGCAAGGCGCAAGCGAACTACTGAATTGTGAGCACCTGGAGGACCGCAAGGCTTTTGCGAATGTTTCCCACCCCGACACTCAGACTGATCTGCGTCTGCCCGCAGAGCTTGCCAAATTATCCCTCACACCTACCGCGCTCAGACGACGTGCGCCCAAACTTGACGAGCATCGACAGGAGATTCTCGTTGATCTGCTGGGATATCAGGCAAACGAGGTACAAGCATGACTAAAGGGACCCCTACCCTGCCGCTCATCGGTATGCGCGTGCTAGACCTTTCGTATGTCTTTGCTGTTCCGTATATGGCGGGGCTTTTAAGTGATCTCGGCGCAGAAGTCATCAAGATTGAAGCGCCCCACAAGCTTGATCAAACCCGTGGCCGGGCGTTCGGCCCTTATCTTGACAACGATCCTGCGCAAGACCCATGGAATCGCTCTGGAATTTTTTATGTTGTGAATCGTGGCAAGCGATCGCTCGCGATGGACATGAGTACACCTGAGGGTCAGAGCATTTTTAAGGAGCTCGCAGCCAAAAGCGATATTGTCCTGGATAACTACACTCCTCGCGTCTTGCGCAAGTGGGGTCTTCATTATGACGAGCTCAAAAAAATTAAGCCGTCACTCATCATGCTTTCAAATACGGGTTACGGTTCAACCGGACCATGGTCTGCGTTTCCTAGCCAAGGGACAACACTCGAAGCGACGATGGGCATCACTTACTACACAGGCTACCGTGGTGATAAGCCGTGGAAAGTTGGTCAGTCTTATCCTGACTTCATTGCGTGCTGGGCTGGATTAAATGGATTATGGGCAGCCATCAGCCATTTGAAAAAAACGGGCGAAGGCCAATGGATCGACGTAGGAATGTATCAACTGGGCGTGGCGATGATGCCAGAGCCCTTCATTCAATACCAATTGGATGGCACGGAGCCCGAACGAATTGGCAATGAGCATCCCGAACACGTACCCAGTAACTTGTACAAAACGCAGGGATCTGACCAATGGATCGCCTTAACTGTTGAAACAGACGCACAATGGCAAGCGCTAACGTCCTTGATGCAAGATCATGATTTCGCAACGAATGCCGCTTACGCCACTGCCACCGGTCGACGCGAGCACCGTGCCGTCATCAACCAAAAAATAAGTAATTGGGCTCTGCAGCAAGATGCGAAGTCGCTTACGCAGGTGCTCCAGGATCTTGGAGTTGCTGCGGGTCATATATGCAACAGCCGTGATCTTCTATCTGATCCCCATTTAATGGAACGTGGCTTCTACGAAAACGTTCAGCACCACGAGCCAGTCGGTGAGCGCCCCATCATAGGACGCCCCTATCGCCTGCGCTTCCGCGACGCAAAGATAAAGAAGGGCGGGCCGCGTTTTGGTGAAGATAACACTGCAATTTTGCGCGACATCGTCGGCATGTCAGCCGAGCAAATTGACTCTGCGAGAGCAAACGGCATCATTAGCGATATTCCAACCAATCCCGGCATCTCGGGCACGATGAATACCGACATGATGCTTGAACTCGGAACGCTGTCTGCTGTAGACAAAAACTACAAAGACTATTTCCTATTTAAAAAGGAGCAGACATGAATGATTACAAGGGCATCGCCTTACGTGTGTTCTCGATCATTAGTTTGGCGCTTCTATGCGCCACGACCAGCGCGCAACCTTACCCTAATCGTCCCATTACCTTTGTAGTGCCATATGCGCCGGGAGGCTCTACAGATCCGGTCGCGCGGCAATATGCAATGCAATTACAAAAAGTGCTGGGTGTTGAGGTCAATATCGAGAACAAGCCTGGCGGTTCTGGCACAATCGGCACCGGAATGGTGGTACGCGCAAAACCGGACGGCTATACATTAGGTCTAGCAACGAACAGTATTCTTGCCTACCAGCCTTTGGTCAATGCAAGTTTGGTGTTCAAAAGCCCAGACCAGTACCAGCCGATCGTCAAGCTTGGCGAAATGCCTGTCATCCTAGTCGTACGTGCGGATGCACCATGGCAAACCTTCGCAGAGTTTGTACAACATGTGAAAGACAATCCAGGAAAAGTCCGTGCCTCAGTCTCTGGACTCAGAACTGTGCCAGACTTATTGGCACAAGAGTTCAATAAGATTGCCGGGACCAGGCTTCGCACTGTGCCGTTTACCGGTGGCAGCGGCGAAGCGCTGGTTGCGCTGTTAGGCAATCGCGTCGAAGCGACCTTATTTACTGGCGCTGTTGGTATACCTAGCCATGTGCAAGCAGGCAAAGTTCGCGTGCTCGCTGCGTTCAAGCAAGGGGTGTACGACCCTGTGCCGCAAGCGCAATCAACCATTGACGCTGGATACAAGACAACCTTGGGAGCGTCTTTTTATGTGATCGCCCCAAAGGGTCTTGCTCCAGACGTTTTAAACAAACTGACCAAAGCGTCAATGGATATCGTTCAGAGTGCCGAATTTTTAAAGTTTTCGAAGGAGGGCTATGCCCTCGATCCAAAAGGTCCGAACGCGCTGCGGGACGAAATCATTCGAGATACAAACACCTTTTCTGAATTACTCAAGGCGTCCGATCAAAAATGATCCCCTCCTCCCTAAACGAATTCTCGCGAGGCGGTAAGCGATGACAGCAGGCACGATTTCCAAGAAAAAATCTTACCTGTGGACGGGGCTTTTTGGCTTGCTTCTATCTGTAGGCTATTTGCACATGTCTTTAGAGCTCCCCATGGGAGCACTTGATGAGCCTGGCGCTGGCTTATTTCCGATTTTAGTTTCTGCCATCATGGCGTTCGCAAGTGCTGCGGCGATGTGGGAAGGCTATAAAGCACCAACAAGCGAAGCAATCGAGATCCCGACCGGTAGCGACAGCGCACGTCTAGTGAAATTAGTCCTGCTGCTATCAGCGTATTTTGTGGCGATTCCGTGGCTCGGCTATTCGGTCAGTAGTTTTATTTTTTGTGTTGTTTTAATTCGCTTACTGTCAGACACCAAGTGGATGCGTTGCATTCTGTATGCGCTCATCATGACGGCTGCCGTCTATATCGTGTTCATCTATTTGTTGAAAGTTCCGATGCCAACGATGGCCTTGGAATTCTAAAAAGGAATCACCGCTATGGATGCTATTAACGGATTTCTATACGGCCTTGGCGTTGCGCTGACCTTCAACAATTTACTTGCAGCCCTGGCAGGCGCCCTGGCGGGGACACTGATCGGCGTTCTACCGGGCCTTGGACCAACCGCTGGCATTGCAATGATTTTGCCACTGAGTTATTCACTTGACCCAACAAGTGGTCTCATCATGATGGCCGGGATGTTTTATGGCGCGATGTATGGCGGATCGACCACGGCGATTTTGGTCAATATGCCTGGCGAATCCGCCTCTGTCATTACCTGTCTCGACGGCTACAAATTAACCAAAAAAGGTCGAGCCGGTGCCGTACTGACTATCGTTGCAGCGGGCTCCTTTGTTGGTGGTGTACTTTCAGTGGTGGGTGTCATGTTGTTTGCTCCCGCGTTGGCACAACTCGGGCTACTGTTTGGTCCGGCTGAATTCTTTGCACTGACTGCCGGTGGTCTATTGTTGTTCTCAAGAATATCTGGCGGCTCTCTCGCGGCAGGCATCTTTCCAATGGCGATCGGGTTGATGCTGAGTACCGTCGGACAAGAACTTGTCACGGGTCAAGATAGATTTACTTTCGGGATCAGCGACCTCACCCTGGGTGTCGAGCTTGTTGCCCTTGTCGTGGGGCTCTACGGCATTACCGAAATCATGTCGGTCGTTGCAGGCCTACAAAAGCAGGTCAAGCCCTTGCCTGTACGCCTACGTGATATGTTCCCCACCAAGGAAGAATGGAAACGCTCCGTTGCACCTTACGGTCGCGGCACGCTGTTAGGCTTTGTTTTTGGACTTTTGCCGGGCCCCTCCGCCACGATGGCGAGCTTTGCCTCTTACCGACTAGAGAAGGGAGTGTCGAAGCATAAGGACGAACTTGGCGAAGGCGCAATTGAGGGGGTTGCTGGCCCAGAGACTGCAAACAACGCAGCCGCGACATCCTCAATGGTTCCTTTACTTGCACTCGGCATTCCGTTTGGCTCTGTGACAGCCCTTATGCTTGCTGCGATGATGGTGCATGGCGTTCAACCTGGTCCCATGATGATCACCCAGCATCCAGAGGTGTTTTGGGGCGTGATCGCCTCCATGCTAATTGGCAATGCAATGCTCTTGATTTTGAATGTGCCGCTCATTAGCCTGTGGGTAAGTTTGCTACGTGTACCCAATCATATTTTCCTGCCGATCATTCTGATGGTTGCAACAATCGGGTGCTACAGCGTGCGCAACAGCATGGTCGATGTGTACATGCTGCTCTTGGTGGCATTTGTCGGCTATGGGCTAACCAAGTTGAATTTCCAACTTGCACCGATGGTGGTAGGTGTCGTTCTGGGGCCCTTGATCGAAAAACACCTACGCGAAGGTCTTTTCATGAGCCTAGGCGACATCTCCGTTTTCTACACAAGCCCCTTGGCTATCGGAATTTGGGCACTCGTGATCTTGGTCTTACTCCTCGAACCTATCCAGCACTTACTCGCTAAAGTATTTGGAATGAAATTCAAGAAAATCATTCCAGAAAGTTCCGAGTAGGAGCAGCTCAGGCGCCGGAAGCGGACCCGACTTTCACCCAACCTGGGTCAAGTCCAACTGCGCCTGAGTCAGCGAGCGTGGCAATCTTCTCTGCAGAATATCCACACTCCGCCAAAACCTCGGCAGTGTGTTGACCTAGTCTTGGCGGGGGCAAGCGAATCGCGCCAGGCGAGTCGCTAAATTTGATCGGCAGGCCAGCCATCGACATCATCCCTAAGCCGTCCAAGCTCATCTCGTGCACCATATCGCGCGCATGCACCTGAGGTTGCTGAACCACTTTATCGATGGTATTAACCGGCGAGCACGGAACTTCGTTTTCAATCAGTCGCTTTTCCCAATACGCAAGGGGTTGCGTAATAATGATCGCGCCAATTAACTGAATCATCAGTGCGCGATTATCGGATCGCATCTGTGGATTGATGAAACGGGGATCCTCTAACCACTCTGGTTTTTCCAACGCTGCGCAGAGTCCCTTCCACATACGCTGATTGAACGCAGAAATAACGATCCACTGATCACTTGCCTGATAGGCGCGGTAAGTTGGGCTTGTCAGCGCACCACTGCCGCTTGGGCCTGGCACTTCTCCACTAGAAAAATACCGAGTAAAAAATTGGGCCAGCATCGCCATATGGCCTTCAAGC
>CAIYWO010000536.1 GCA_903929925.1 uncultured beta proteobacterium
CCAACAGTCAGAACTTCCGAAGGGTGACGCACGCGACGCCATGCCATGTCGGTAATGTGCAGCAAGCCATCGATACCGCCGAGGTCAACGAACGCGCCGTAATCAGTGATGTTCTTAACCACGCCTTTAACGATCGAACCTTCCTGCAGGTTCTCGAGGAGCTTCTGACGCTCTTCGCCCATGCTGGCTTCGAGCACAGCACGACGCGACAACACAACGTTGTTGCGCTTGCGGTCGAGTTTGATAACTTTGAACTCCATGGTCTTGCCTTCGAAAGGCGTTGTGTCCTTGACAGGACGCAAATCAACCAACGAGCCTGGCAAGAACGCGCGAATACCAGCAGTCATGACGGTCAGACCGCCCTTTACCTTGCCTGTAATCGTGCCAGTCACGAGTTCATTTTTGTCGAGCGACTGCTCTAGCGACAACCAAGCAGACAAACGCTTGGCGCGGTCACGGGACAGCACGGTATCGCCGTAGCCGTTTTCGAGCGAGTCAATCGCCACCGACACAAAGTCGCCGGGTTTGACTTCGAGCTCGCCCTGATCGTTAAGGAATTCTTCGAGAGGAATCAGCGCTTCAGACTTGAGACCTGCATTCACGACCACAAAGTTGTGATCGATACGAACGACTTCGGCGGAAATAACCTCGCCGGATTTCATGTCCTGCTTTTGGATACTTTCTGCAAACAGCGCGGCAAAACTTTCGCCGGCTTGGGTTGAGGTTTGTTGAGTTGACATGTAGGAGGAGTCCAGATGGCCTTTGGAGCCGGTTACACACCCGGTTTGGGTGGAGTGGATAAAAACCTTGACCAGAGGTCAAGGATGCTTTGCACCGTTTGATTGATCGTCAACGTTGACGAATCCACCACGTGTGCGTCCTTTGCAGCGACGAGTGGCGCAACCGAGCGTTCAGTATCTCGGGCGTCGCGGGCACGCATATCTGCAAGAAGGTCTTCTAGATTAGCAGAAATTCCCTTTTCGATCAATTGCTTAGCACGTCGCTCAGCTCGCGCCCGCACATCAGCAATTAAAAATATCTTTAGCTCGGCATCCGGAAACACGATTGTCCCCATATCCCTGCCATCCGCGACAAGCCCCGGGGCTTGGCGAAAGGCGCGCTGACGGCTCAACAGGGCTGCGCGTAGCTTAGGATTCGGTGCAAGTCGTGACGCTAGGTTGCCAACATGCTCTTGGCGAATGACTCCGGAAACGTCCTGACCATCAAGCAATATCTCCTTAGGGCGAAACTCGACGTCCAGGTGGCTTGCGATGTCGGCCACCGCTATTTCGTTCTCGGGATCAATCTCGTGCTGTAACACCGCCAGTGCTGTCAGCCGATAAAGTGCCCCGCTATCCAGCACCGTCCAACCAAGTACCGATGCGACACGTTGCGCGACGGTTCCTTTACCGGAAGCGGTTGGTCCATCAATCGTGATGACCGGGATTGTTCCAATCATGAAATCAGACCACCATACACATCGAAATAGGTCGGAAATGTTTTGCTCACACAGCCTGGATCCAAAATCGTGACCCGGCTGCTCCCAAACGCGGCCAGCGAGAAGCACATGGCCATGCGATGATCGTCGTAGGTATGGATACTTGCGTCGCGCCAACCACCCTGGGCAATCGGAAAAACTCGTAACCAGTCCTGGCCGCTCTCAACCTGCGCACCGAGCTTGCGCAACTCAGTTTGCATCGCCTCGATACGGTCGGTTTCTTTGACACGCCAGCTACCAATATTGCGTAAGGTGCAGGGACCATCTGCGAACAAGGCGAGCGCCGCAGCGGTCATCGCGGCATCCGGAATCAAATTAAAGTCGGTATCAAAGGCCTTGAGCTTGTCGCCGCGAGCAACCTGAATCCCGGTAACTTCGATCGAAGCTGCATCGCGCTGGACCTGAGCACCCATCGCCTGCACTGTATCGGCAAATGCGACATCGCCCTGAATGCTTTGCGCCCCTACCCCAACAATTTTGACGGGACCACCACCGATCGCACCAAGTGCCAAAAAGTAAGAAGCGGACGAAGCATCGCCTTCTACATAAATGTGTTCGGGCGAACGATAAGCAGCACCCACCGGAACCACGAATTGCTGCCAACCATGGCGCTGCACTGTCACACCAAAGCGCGCCATCAAATTGAGCGTGATGTCGATATAGGGCTTCGAGATGAGCTCGCCGACAACATCAATGACCAAAGCTTTGCCGGAGCGCGCAACAGCCAGCGGCGCTGCCATCAACACGGCCGTTAAAAACTGACTGGATACTGAGCCTTGCACGGCGACACGATCTGAGAGCGCCCCAGAAGGTTCAATCTGCAGAGGTGGATAGCCATCATGACCAAGATAGTTCACACGCGCGCCCATTCCACGCAGACCAGCGACCAAATCGCCAATCGGACGTTCATGCATACGAGGTACACCCGACAGGGTGTAATGCCCACCCATCATGGCCAGCGCTGCAGTCAACGGTCGAATCGCTGTGCCTGCGTTCCCCATAAAGAGCTCGGCACGCTCGACAGGAAATCGCGACACGCCATGGACTGTGACAGAGTCAGGTGCATGGGTCGTAATTTTTACGCCAAGCGCAGCCAAGGCCGTCAGCATGACGTGCGTGTCGTCCGATTGCAGCAAGCCGTCTATGCGTGTCGCGCCAGCCGCCAACGCAGATAAGAGCAATACGCGATTCGAGATACTTTTTGAGCCCGGCAAATTTACGGTGCCACGCGCTGCGACAGCAGGACGTAAGGCTAGGCTAGACACACTACTCATTTAGAGCCACCAGGCCAGTCTGCGCGCGCTTGAGCAGCACGCGCAAGCATATCTTCAAGCCAAACGGCATCGTGATCACGTAGGGCATGCTCAGCACGATCCATCACCTGACGCAGACTCGCGATCTCAGCCAGTAACGCATCCCGGTTCGCCATAAAGATATCGCGCCACATCTCTGGCGAGCCCTGCGCCACACGCGTAAAGTCCCTGAAGCCCGTGCCTGCGGTTTCTAGCTTTAAGACCGCGTCGTCACCTGAGGTGATGTATTGCATAAAGAGCGCAGCGACCCAATGCGGCAAATGGCTCACGGCCGCAACCGCCCCATCGTGTTGACTCGAATCAATACAAACAACATTGGCGCCGCATTGCTGCCAGGCAGCCTGAACCGTCGCAATATCTTGTGGATGATTTTCAACAAGCGGCGTCAGCATGACACGACGCCCTTGGTAGAGATCCGGATTAGCTGCCTGCGGTCCTTTTTCGTGCGAACCCGCCATCGGGTGCCCTGGCACAAACTGTGCAATGCGGGAACCCAAACCCGTGCGTGCAGCTTCAATCACATTGCGCTTGGTACTGCCGCCATCCGTGACGATCGTCTTAGCACCCAAATGCGGGGCGAGTTCAGAAAAAATAGCTTCGAAGGCGCCCACCGGTGCCGCGATAAAAATCAAGTCAGCCTGCGCTGCAGCCTCTTTAAGTGTCACGGCCTCATCAATCAGACCTAGCGCGACCGCTTGGGCAAGCGTCTCAGGACGCCGTCCTGCACCCAACACTCGCCCCACACTACCGGCGCGCCTCAACGCAGCAGCAAACGAGCCGCCGATTAAGCCGACGCCGATTACAGCCAACGTGCCAATTTTTAGCGTAGTCATTTTGTCAAGGCGCCGTTTTCAGTACCGCCGTCAACGCGTCGATAAAGGTCTGGTTCTCATGAGGCAGACCAATCGAGACGCGTAACCATTCTGGCAGGCCATCACCCGCAACGGGGCGCACGATGACGCCGCGCTTGAGCAACTCGAGATTGATACGTGCTGCTTCACCTACCTTGACCAGAACGAAATTGGCGTAACTGGGGACAAACTGCAAGCCAAGTTTTTCAAAGGCCTTCTGCAGCTGTTCCTTTCCATCGCGGTTCACTGCAAAACTTTTTGTCAAAAATTCTTTGTCGTTTAACGCTGCAATTGCAGCGGCTTGCGCCAACGAGTTCACATTGAAAGGCTGTCGAACACGATTCAGCAAATCTGTGAGGGCAGGCTGTGCCATCGCAAATCCAACACGTAAACCGGCCAGACCATACGCTTTTGAGAAACTACGCGACACAATCAGATTGGGGTAACGCTTGACGAGCGCCACGCCGTCAACGCGCAAAGCGGGCTCCAGGAACTCGTTGTAGGCCTCATCCAAAACAACCGTGACGCGCGTACCATGACGCGCGGCTAAGCCCGCCAAGAAGGTTTCGATTGCCTCAATCGACAAGTACGTTCCCGTCGGATTATTCGGGTTCGCCACATACACAATTTTTGTCTCAGGCGTGATGGCCTCGAGCATCGCTGGCAAGTCATGTCCATAGTCTTTTGCCGGTACGACAATATGTTTGGCGCCTCGAGCCTGTGTCGCCAAACGGTAAACCACAAACGCAAATTGCGAGTACACCACCGCACTGCTCGGCTCAATCAAGGCAGAGGCGACAAGTTCAAGAATGTCGTTCGAACCATTGCCAAGCGTCAGCCATGCTTGGTCTACACCGAAGCGCTGCGAAATCGCTTTCTTTAAATCAAAGCCAGCAGGATCGGGATATCGACCAAGATTGGCAACGGCAGCATTTAACGCCTGCTTTGCAGACTCTGGCATACCCAAAGGATTTTCATTCGAAGCAAGCTTGACGATCTTTGAGGCATCTAGACCAAACTCGCGCGCGAGTTCTTCAATAGGCTTGCCAGCTTGATATGGAGCGATCGCAGCAATGTGTGCGGGCGCGCTTAAGACGGAATCTTTTGCAGACATAAGGAAAGCACCAACAAAGTGAGGTCAAATAAAGAGGACTTATGACTGCGAGGGATAAGAACCCAGCAGTTTGAAAAACGCGCAATGTGAGGCAAGCACAGCGAGCGCTTTTTTTACACGCTCATCGTGCGCATGTCCTTCAACATCCACATAGAAATAATATTCCCACTGGCCATTGCGGGCTGGTCGGGACTCAAAGCGCGTCATGGACACGCCATGCTCAGACAAGGGTGCGAGCATTTGATAGACCGCCCCCGCCCGGTTCGGTACGGCGAGGATCAAACTGGTCTTATCCTGACCACTCGGCAAGTTCTCAATGTGTCCGATTGCCAGAAAGCGCGTACGGTTTTGCGAATCGTCTTGTATACCCTGCGCAACAACCTTGAGGCCCCAGGCCCGCGCCGCGATATCGCTCGCAATTGCGGCACAACTGGGATCAAGAGATGCGAGACGTGCGGCCTCAGAATTGCTTGAAACCGATCCACGGGGGATCCCTGGGTACTCACGATTCAGCCAATCTTGGCATTGTGCAAGTGCCTGCGGATGCGCCATGATTTTGGTGATGTTGTTCATATCACCTGCTTTAGATAACAAGCAATGACGAATCAATAAAGAACGCTCACCCAATATTTTGACCGGCGAACCCAACAACAAATCAAGGCTACGGTTCACCGCACCTTCAGTTGAGTTTTCAACCGGCACCATCCCCACTTGCGCCGCACCGCCTTCAACCGAGCGGAACACCTCATCAAACGAGGCGCAGGGCAAGCCCGTCACAGCATGACCGAAATGTTCAAA
>CAIYWO010000537.1 GCA_903929925.1 uncultured beta proteobacterium
GGTTCGATGGTGGACTGGACACGTTCGGACAGTCCCTTGCCGATGGACAACGTGCCTAATCGTGTTAAACAGTTGTTAATTGATTTTCAGCTTTACACCTCGAAGTAATTTTGTATGAAACGTCTGCCGCTGAGTTTTGCGCTTCTTGCTTTTTTTGTTTACCTGGCACTGAGTGTCTCAATTCGGCAGGCGGTTTTGTTCTTGGTCGGAATTGGCATGGGCGCCGCATTAGCGGGCGCCCGTTTTGGTTTTACGACAGGGTGGAGGCAGCTCCTTGAGCAGCGTGATCCGCGCGGAGTGACTGGCCAACTCGTTTTGTTGGCACTTGCCTCGGTTTTATGTTTGCCTCTTCTTTCTCAGTACTCCGAGCTCACCGCAGCCTTGGGGCCGCCAAGCGTCAGCCTATTGGTTGGCGCTTTTGTGTTTGGTTTAACCATGCAAATTGCGGACGGGTGTGGCTCGGGCACCTTGTACAAGGCAGGACTGGGGATCCCCCTCAATATGGGCATTCTTCCCTTGTTTGCGTTCGGAAGTTTCCTGGGTTCCGTGCATGTCAATGACTGGTTAAAGCTCGGGCAACTCGAGCCGATTGGTCTGGTGAGCGTATTTGGTGGTACCCAGGCCTTGCTCATCACGCTTGCGGGTTTGGTTGTTGCAGGCTTACTGGTGCGCGCTTGGGTCGGACCCGGTCGCACCTGGTGGGATCGCAAGTGGCTCGTGGGTGCGGTGGCGTTAGCGGTTTTGGCCGCACTGAACCTTGTGATCGCTGGGCAACCCTGGGGGGTTGTCTATGGGTTTGGTTTGTGGGCTGCAAAGCTTGTGAATGCTGCTGGTTTGTTTGACCCGACAGCAAATGCGTTTTGGAGCCAGGCCGGCAACGCTCAGCGTTTGACTGAGTCTGTGCTGATGGATATCACCTCCATTACAAACATCGGCATCTTGGGTGGCGCGCTGTGGATCTCGGCTAAGGCGACGGCGGCTGCGCAGCCCTTGACGACACAACAGTGGATGGTTGGCCTAGTTGCAGGTTTTTTAATGGGTTATAGCTCTAGGCTGGCGTTCGGCTGCAATATTGGTGCGATGCTCAGTGGCATCTCTACAGGCAGTGTGCACGGCTGGATTTGGGTGCCTCTTGCGCTGATGGGCACAATGATCGGCATCAAAGTTCGCCGTCACTACCAGTTTTAACTTTAGGTGGGCAATATGACGAAAGCTTCCAACACGAAACTGAGTCTCGCTTTTTGGAGCGTCTTGGTGCTGTTTCTCGTGTGGGACACGGTCGTGTCAGCACCGATCGACTTACGCAATGAGCCGCCGCTGATTGCGGCAGGCTCAGGTAAGGCCTCGGTTGGCGGTCATTGCGCAATCGCGAAATAACTCCGCTGCAAGATTACTGCGCTTTAAAGCCACTGGCCTCAATAATACGTGCCCAGTTTTTTGTATAGGCACTCTCGCGTTGCGTTAGGGTTTGGCTGGACATGTACTCAACCGTTAAGCCCATTGAAACCAGGCGTTGATTGACCTGAGGCATGTCAAGGACCTTTGCCAGTGCATTTCCGAGCCGCTCGATCGTGGCTGGCGGTGTTCCCTTGGGCGCGAATATGCCGTAATAGGGCAGGTCTTCAAAACCTTTTATGCCAAGTTCTGCAAAGGTGGGGGTGTCGGGGATGACCGCTTGGCGTTTGGAACCCATCACGGCGACCATGCGGACCTTGCCGGCTTTTTGAAACTCGATGAAATCCGGAACGGAAGCGACTCCTGCAGGAATCTGATTCCCCAGCATGTCTGCCAACATGGGGGAGCTGCCGCGATAGGGTACCGAGACCAGATCGACCTTGTATTGTGCGGCGATGACTTTAACAAGGAACTCTGGAACAGAATTGGGCGCGGGCACCCCGATGGACGCCTTGCCTTGGCGCTGTTCGCGGACCGCTTTAATAAATTGTTCAAGGGAGGTTTCCGGCAAACCACCCGACAAGGCAATACCGTTGGCAAAGGTTGCGAAACCAGCGACCGGCACAAAATCAGTCTCAGGTTTAAACCCAGGCGCCTTGGTGATCAAAGGCAATATTGAGATGGTGTGATCGTGCGACAAAAATAATACCGTGCCATCAGCAGGCGCCGCCTTCAACGCCTGTGCGGCAATCTGACCACCGGCTCCTGCGCGATTCTCTACGATAACGGGTGTGCCCAGCACTTGGCTAAGCTGCTCACCGAGCACACGTGCGATGACGTCGGTGCCGCCACCTGCGGGAAAGCCCACCATCAACTTGATGGTATTGCTTTGTGCAAAGCTTGTTGCACTGGTAAGTGAGAGTGCACAGGCTGCTGCAGTCAGTAATTTTCGCTTGAGTACGCTTGCAAGCCGAGAAGACATGTGGGCTCCTAAATTTGCTAAAAGGTTATCGCCGTACGCGATCAGGATGTTCACCGTACGGAGGCCCGTAAATCACGAGCACTCGTGCTGGCGTATCGCTTGTCACTGAAAACACATGCATGGCATCGGCAGGGAAGAAACAGGTGTCACCTGCGACCATGTCGAAGGCCTCACCATTCACCTCTACGTGGGCCGTGCCGGCAAGCAGATAACAAACTTGCTCAAGCCCTGGGTGTGCATGGGGCAGGGCACCGCCTCCACGCGCAATGGTCCCCAGTATCATTTCAAGATTCTGGGCGCCAACGTTGTCGGCGCTAATCAGACGGCGGTTACTTGTTCCATGGTGATTTGCAGGGGAGTAGCCTGCAACCGAGTCTTCGCGAATGAGATATTTTGAAGTCATGCTTATGCCTGCGCGTTATTGAGGTTTCACGCCAGCATTGCGCAACATGTCACCCCAGTGCTTAAGTTGATAGTCAACATATTTTGCAAACTCTTCCGGAGTCTTGGTTGGATCAAGCTCGAAACCGGTTGCAGCAATTTTTGCCTGGAAGTCCTTGTCTGCAAATACGGCTTGCATCTCAGTGTTGATTTTGTCGACGATGGGACGTGGCAAGTTGGCGGGTCCAAAAATTCCGTTCCACGAGACGAGGTCAAAACCCTTCACAACGCTAGCGATAGGGGGGGTTCCTGGAAAGCTTTGCGAGCCTTTAGCGGTCGTCACCGCTAGTAAACGGACGCGATCTGACTTGAGGGATGCCATGCCTGAGCCTAGATCCACGACATAGACCTGTACTTCTCCAGAGATGAGGTCAGTCATCGCCTGAGGGCTTGCCTTGTAGGGGACACCGACAATATCTAAGCCAGCGATATTTTTGATGGTTTCCATTGCCACGAGCGATGTGCTGTTAGGGGTGGCGTAGGCGAGTTTTCCTGGCGTCTTCTTTGCGTAGTCAATGAACTCTTGCAAAGTTTGAGCTGGGATTTTTGGATTGATTGCGAGTGCGAACGGAAGCTCGCCGACACGCACGATGGGTGTGAAGTCCTTGATTGGATCGTAGTTCAGCGTCTTAAACATCCAGGGGTTAGCAGAATGTGATGTGTTGGTGGTCATGAATAACGTATAGCCGTCTGGTGCTGCTTTGGCGACGAACTGGGCTGCGATTTGAGCGCTTGCACCTGCCTTGTTATCTACGACAACAGGCTGCTTGAGACGCTCAGAAAGTTTTTGTGCAACCGTGCGGGCCACGAAGTCGGTGCCACTACCGGCAGCAAAAGGGATCACCAGGGTGATGGGCTTGTTCGGATAGGTCTGCGCCATGGCACTGCTTGAGCAAACTAATGCTGCGATTCCGACCCATTTTTTAATGAAATGCATGTATGTCTCCGTGTTTTAACCTCTGTGTACAAATGTTAACGCACTCTTAGCGCAGTCAGGCTTAAAATACTTTTATGAATGCACACAAATTTCTGACTGTCGCTTTTTATAAGTTTGTCGAGTTACCAGACGTTGAAACTCGAAAAGAGCCGCTCTTGGCGTTCTGTGAA